>CAZLXG010000045.1:0-18388 GCA_964563585.1 uncultured Flavobacteriaceae bacterium
TTTGGTTTCAATTAAGTTAATATTAATGAATCATAAAACTTCGGTAACTAGCAAAAAGGTTTTAGAAGAGTGAAAGGAAGAATGTTATAATGCGATGTCTCAATCATGACTCATTATTTTTTCCTATTTTTATACCAATCAACTAACCGTTCATGGAAAAGGAATATATTAAATGTCAAAATTGTGAAGAAAGTTTTGAAAATGGCTTTCAGTTTTGTCCACATTGCGGACAAAAAGCTAAAGATGAACTTACAATAGGTGTATTGTTTTACAACACAGTAAGCAATTACTTTTCTTTTGATGCTCGCTTTTTTAAAAGCTTTTTCCCGTTACTATTTAAACCAGGTTATTTAGCAAGTAAGTTTATTGAAGGCAAACGCTTGTTGTATTTGCATCCTGCACAATTATACTTGTTTATATCGGTTGTGTTTTTCTTTTTGTTGTCTACTATTGTTATAAGAGATAAGGTTCATGAATTTGATACTGCACTAAAAAAGACATTTGACAAACCAATAATAAATGATTCTATTAAATCTGAAGCTAAAGCCAAAGCTGAAAAATTTTTAGATTCAGTAATGCTCGATAGTATTTTAAAGCCTTTAAGTGAAAAAGGTATTCCTGGAATGAAAATCGAAGAAATAAAAGCTTTAGATTCTTTAATTAGAACAAATGCTAAAAACGGGAACAATACAGGTACATTTTTTGATTTTGACCAGAAAAAACTAGATTCTTTAATATCAATAGGTGCTTCTGATACAGATATTCATAAAGAAATGGGAATGGGTGATAACCCGAGTTGGATTAAAAGAAAACTTTACGCACAAGTGCTTAAGTTTTATAAGCAACGTAATGGCGGACAAATATTTCAAGCAGCTGTTGATACTATTCCGATTTCATTATTTATACTCTTACCTATTTTTGCTTTTATATTAAAAATATTGTTTTATAAATGCGGTAGATATTCACATCATTTAGTGTTTAGCTTCTATTTCTTTTCGTTTTTATTTACAGTTTTTAGTATTCAGCTTGTGGTGAATTATTTTTGGGATATTCCAACTTGGTTGGACTCTTTGCTTATTTTTTCTACAATATTCTATTTGTTTATAGCTATAAAACGTTTTTATGGGCAAGGTTGGGTTTTAAGCTTCTTTAAGACTGGATTATCAACGTTTATATATTTTTCGTTTGTAATTCCTATTGCTATTGTTATTGTAGGGTTTGCAGGATTTTTATTTTATTGATTATCAAATATTTGTCATGCTAAATTTATTTCAGCATCTTTCAAATTAAAGCTTCTCTTTTAAATACTTTCCGGTTTCTGAAGCTTTAACTTTAATAATGTCTTCTGGTGTTCCTTTGGCAATAAGTTTTCCGCCAGTTTCTCCACCTTTTAGTCCTAAATCAATAATATAATCGGCACATTTAATAAGTTCTAAATTGTGCTCAACAACAATAATAGAATGTCCGTTTTCAATCAACGCATTAAACGATTTTAATAACTTTTGAATATCATGAAAATGCAAGCCTGTTGTAGGTTCGTCAAAGATGAAAAGGGTTTTATCTTTATTATTTCCTTTACCTAAAAACGATGCTAATTTTATACGTTGAGCTTCGCCACCAGAAAGAGTAGAAGAGCTTTGCCCTAAAGTAACATAGCCCAGACCAACATCTTGAAGCGGTTGTAACTTGGTTTTTATTTTAGTTTGCTCGGTTTCTTCAAAAAATGAAATAGCATCATCGATAGTAAGGTTTAAAATATCATCAATATTTTTGTCACCAAAAGTTACTTCTAAAACTTCCTTTTTAAAACGTTTCCCTTTGCAAGTTTCACATTCTAAATGCACATCTGCCATAAATTGCATTTCTATGGTTACTTGCCCTTCGCCTTTACAGGTTTCACAACGTCCACCATCAACATTAAACGAGAAATGTTTCGCTTGATAATTTCTAATAGCACTTAGTTTTTGTTTTGAATAGAGTGCCCGAATATCATCGTAGGCTTTTATATATGTTACAGGATTTGAACGTGATGAACGTCCAATAGGGTTTTGGTCAATAAATTCAATTTGTTTAACATTGCTAAAATTACCTTCTAGACTTGTAAACTGTCCTGGTTTATTACCAAAATCGGTTAATTTTTTTTGTAATGCAGGATATAATATTTTCTTTATTAATGTGCTTTTTCCGCTTCCAGAAACACCAGTAACTACAGTAAGCATTCCTAAAGGAAATCGGACATCAATGTTTTTAAGGTTATTTTCTCGAGCTCCAATAATATCAACATAATACTTTGATGTTCTACGTTTTTTTGGAACTTCAATTTTTAAAGTTTCATTTAAATACTGTGCAGTTAAAGAATTTGAAGCTAAAATATCATCAAATGTGCCATGTGCCACTACATGACCGCCAAACGTTCCTGCTTCTGGGCCAATATCAATAATTCCATCGGCAGCCTTCATAATATCTTCGTCGTGTTCTACAACAATAACTGTATTTCCTAAATCACGTAACGATTTTAATACAGAAATTAATCGTTCTGTATCTTTTGGATGCAAACCAATACTAGGTTCGTCTAAAATATACATAGAACCAACCAAACTACTTCCTAATGAAGTTGCTAAATTTATACGTTGACTTTCACCGCCAGAGAGCGTGTTAGATTTTCTATTTAAGGTTAAATAATCTAGTCCAACATTGGTAAGGAACAATAAACGGTTATTAATCTCTTTTAATAATCTATTAGCAATTTTAGAATCGTAATCGTTTAATTCTAATTGTTTAAAGAAGTTGATTAATTTATTTAATGGCATTTCTACCAAATCTGTAATAGTTGTTTTATCAACTTTTACATAGTTAGTTTCAATACGTAAACGTTTGCCATTACAAGTTTTACATCTTGTTTTACCACGATAGCGCGATAACATGACGCGATTTTGAATTTTATATGCTTTCGATTCTAATTCAGCAAAAAAGGAGTTTAATCCTTCAAAATGTTCATTTCCATTCCAAATAAGTCGTTTTTGTTTGTCGCTTAACTCAAAATATGGTTTATGTATTGGAAAATCAAACTTGTGTGAATTGTTCACTAATTGGTCTTTATACCAACTCATACTTTCTCCACGCCAAGGAAAAATAGCACTTTCGTAAACTGAAAGTCCCGTATTTGGAATTACTAAATCATCATCAATTCCAATAATATCACCATAGCCTTCACATTTTGGGCAAGCGCCATAAGGGTTGTTAAAGCTGAATAAGTGAATGTTTGGCTCTAAAAAAGTAATGCCATCCAGTTCAAATTTATTACTAAAACTACGCTGTTTATTATCGGTTAAAGTTTCGATGATACATTCGCCTTTTCCTTCAAAAAAAGCAGTCTGTACAGCATCTGCCAAACGATTTTCAAAATCCTCATCATCTTTTGTAATAACTCTATCTACTACTAAAAATATATTCTTTTTCGATTTTAGAGTGTCAACTTCATCAATTCTAACAACAGCATTTTTTACTTTAATTCGGGCATAACCTTGTTGGTTTAAAGCTTTAAGTTTATCGTCCATCTTTCGTCCTTTTTCCAAATGAATAGGGGCGAGGAGCAATAATTTTTCACCTTCGGGAAATGTTTTTAAATAATTTAAAACATCGGTCACGGTGTCTTTTTTTATTTCAGAACCAGAAATTGGCGAATATGTTTTACCAATTCTAGCAAATAATAATTTTAGGTAATCGTAAATTTCTGTAGTTGTGCCAACCGTAGAGCGCGGATTTGTAGAATTCACTTTTTGCTCGATAGCAATTGCAGGAGCTATTCCTTTTATATAATCTACTTTTGGTTTGTTTAATCTGCCTAAAAACTGGCGTGCATAACTCGATAAACTTTCTACATAACGTCTTTGCCCTTCAGCATACAGCGTGTCGAAAGCTAAACTAGATTTTCCTGAACCCGATAAACCTGTAATAACAACCAATTTATTTCTTGGTATTACAACATCAATATTTTTTAAGTTATGCAATTTTGCACCTTTAATGATAATATTTTGTTTCGGATTTACTTCAGAAAGGTTAGTAATCATAGGCTTTTAAAAGGAATAATCTCGCAAATATACTATAAGTATTTATTCTGTTAAACTTAATTTATATTTAATTGACAGAATGAAACACTATTTTATTATAGTAAAAAAGTATGTTTTTAGTAGCTTTTTTTAGCTTAAAAAATGAAGTTTTGTCTGATGAAAAGTTAAAAAACCACATTATTTTTTGTTTTTTAGGAATGATTGTTGTTATATTTGAAACTTATTAATCATATAAAATCAACTCTCGCCTATAGCAGAAAATTACTTTTCAACATTTAACCCCAAGCAAAGAAGCTCGCTTCTATGCACTAAAAGTAATGATTATGCAACACAAACTTATTTCAGATGCTACCTTGGTTAGCGACTATATTAATGGTGATGAAAGTGCTTTAGAAATACTTATTAAAAGGCACAAACAAAGAATTTTCAGTTTTATTTATTCGAAAGTATACGATAGAGATGTTGCTGAAGATATTTTTCAAGACACATTTATTAAAGTAATTCGTACGCTTAAACGCGGCGCATACAACGAAGAAGGTAAGTTTTTACCTTGGGTAATGCGTATTTCTCATAATTTAGTTATAGACTTTTTTAGAAAAAATAACAGAATGCCAAAATTTGATAATAGTGGCGATTTTAGTATTTTTTCTGTATTAAGCGATTCAAGTTTAAATGCGGAAAAAGCATTAATAAAAGAACAAGTTGAAAATGATGTAAGACGTTTGGTAGATGAGTTGCCAAACGACCAAAAAGAAGTATTAATTATGCGTATTTATAATGACATGAGTTTTAAAGAAATCTCTGAAAGAACAGGTGTTAGCATTAATACAGCTTTGGGTCGCATGCGTTATGCTTTAATAAATTTAAGAAAAATAATAGATAAGCATAATATAGTTTTAACGAATTAATACAATAAAGTGAATTTTGCTGCGTTAAGTAATAATTAACCTTAACATATAAAAATGGCAAAAATTTACTCTGAAAATTCTATTAAAAATTTAAACGATCTAAAACCGAGGGAAGAAACGGTTAATTTTCTTCTAAGTTATTCTAAGGCTTTAAGTGTTATAAATTGTAATAAAATGAAGTTTGAAGCGCTTCTAAACTAAGTTTTCAAAAAAAAGTCCTGATAGTTAGTCGTTAGGACTTTTTTCTTTTAAAATAGTCTTGTAAAACAGTTTTTCTTCCAATTGTTTTAGTAATTATATCTTTTTCTAAATCCCAGCCTCTTGCAGGTGAATATTCTCTACCATACCAAATAATTTGAAGATGTAAATCATTCCATAATTCTTTAGGAAATAAGCGTTTTGCATCTTTTTCGGTTTGAACCACGTTTTTACCGTTGGTTAAATTCCATCGGTACATTAATCTGTGTATATGCGTATCAACAGGAAATGCAGGAATGCCAAATGCCTGCGACATAACGACGCTTGCTGTTTTATGACCAACCGCAGGTAATGCTTCTAAGGCTTCAAAACTAACGGGAACTTTTCCGTTGTGTTTATCAATTAGTATGTGTGATAAACCATGAATGCCTTTACTTTTCATGGGTGATAAACCTACAGGTTTTATGATTTCTCGTATTTCTTCAACAGTAAGTTTAATCATATCATGCGGATTATTAGCCTTTTCAAAGAGCAAAGGCGTTATTTTATTAACGCGCACATCGGTACTTTGTGCAGACATTAAAACCGCAATTAATAGGGTATATGGGTCTTTGTGGTCTAACGGGATTGGTATTTCTGGGTATAATTTGTTTAATGTATTTATTATAAACGTAACGTTTTCTTGTTTGGTCATTAGTTGTATTTTAGCAATTACAAAGTTATAAAATATGAATACATTAAAAGTAGGAGATAAGGCTCCAAATTTTGAAGCTTTAGACGAACAAGGAAACACTATAAAATTATCGGATTATAAAGGAAAGAAACTTGTAGTTTTCTTTTACCCAAAAGCAAGTACACCTGGTTGTACTGTTGAGGCTTGTAATTTGAGAGATAATTATGAAGTTTTAAAAGAAAAAGGTTTTGAATTGTTAGGGGTTAGCGCAGATTCTGCAAAACGGCAATCTAATTTTAAGAATAAGTATAATTTTACATTTCCATTATTAGCAGATGAAGATAAAGCGGTAATTAATGCTTTTGGTGTTTGGGGAGAAAAAAAGTTTATGGGTAGAACGTATGATGGTATTCATAGAAAAACTTTTATTATTGATGAAAACGGAATTGTTGAGCGGGTAATTGATAAAGTAAAAACAAAACATCACACCTCTCAAATATTAGAATAATAAAAAAGCCTAAACTAAGTTTAGGCTTTTTTTAATAACACTACTTTTTTTATTATTTCACTATTCTTTTCTTAATAGTTAAATGCTTTATAGGTTTACGGCTATATCCAAATAAACGATAATCCTTAATTAAATCGGCAGTTCCTTCTGGCACCATATCTTCCCAACCATATTCACCATTATCAATTTTTTGCAAAATTTCTCTTGAGAAAATATTCATTATACTTGTATCGTAATCTTCAATATCAATTACTTTTCCGTTGTGTTTGAAGAATTTATATAATTCTTTCATACGTGGATGGACTTTTAAGTTCTCACTATTTATAAGCGTTCCAGTTTCAGAATCTAACATTGGATATAAGTAAACTTTTAAATCTTTAAAGAAAAGTTTTCCAAAGGCTTCTAAAATACCACCACTTAAATGGCGATAATATTTTTCGTCAAAAATATCTACTAAATTATTTACACCCATCGCTAATCCCATTCTAGCTTTGGTGTATCTTGAAAAATATTCTACTACTTTATAATACTCTTGATAATTAGAAATCATTACAGATTGTCCAAGAGCACATAATAAATCTGCTCTATCCATAAAATCTTGTTCATCAATTTCACCTTGAGCTCGAAGGTTGGATAGTGTTATTTCAAAAACAACAACTGTTTTATTTACATCTACTTTATTTTCTTTAATAAACATGTCGTATGATTTCTCATACATAGCCATATTTACTTTAGTTACGGGTCTGAAACTTCCACGTAAAGCTAAAATATTCTTTTTGTAAAACACTCTTGCAGGAAGCACATTGGTGCCATCTGGGCCAAAAACAACAGCATCTGTCATGCCGTTTTTTACCAATTGCAAGCTCATTAACCGGTTGTCTACATTTTTAAATACGGGTCCAGAAAAGTTTACAGTATCTATTTCTATTTGGTCTTTATCTAAATGATCATATAAATAACGTAATAATTTTTTTGGTTCATTATACTTGTAAAAAGCACCATAAATAAGATTTGTGCCTAGTGTGCCTAAAGTTTCCTGTTGTAATCTTGCGTCTGTTTCTTTAAAACGTAAATGCAAAATTATTTCGTTATAATCTTGACCAGCTTCAATTTGATATTTAATTCCAACCCAACCATGACCTTTAAATTGTTTAGCAAAATCTATAGTTGCTACGGTGTTGGCATACGTAAAAAATATTTTATTTGGGTTTTTATCTCTCGTAATACGAGATTCCATAAGGTTCATTTCATGGGAAAGCATTTTGCGTAAGCGATCTTCGGTTACATAACGGCCATCTTCTTCAGCACCATAAATAGCATCACTAAAATCTTTATCGTAAGCCGACATTGCTTTTGCAATGGTTCCAGAAGCACCTCCAGCTCTAAAGAAATGACGAGCAGTTTCTTGTCCTGCGCCAATTTCGGCAAATGATCCGTAAATGTTTTCGTTTAGGTTTATACGAAGCGCTTTAGTTTTTAATGACGGAATGTCATCAAACTCCTTATCTCCTTTTATGGTAATTTCCATATTAATTTTGGGTTGAAATGTATTTTACAAAGGTATTAAATTACTGTAGTAAACAAAAAAATAACATTATTTTTGTGATTAAATTGTTTCTTTTTTGAAAATAACGTTTCTAGGTACGGGCACATCACAAGGTATTCCAATAATTGGAAGCAAGCATCCGGTGTGTTTAAGTGAGAATTCAAAAGATAAAAGATTACGAGTTTCTGTACTTGTTGAATGGGATTCGTTTGTTTATGTTATTGATTGTGGTCCAGATTTTAGACAGCAAATGTTGAGAAGCAACTGCGAAAGAATTGATGGTATTGTTTTTACTCACGAGCATTCTGACCACGTTTTAGGATTGGACGATATAAGGCCTTTTTATTTTAGACAAGGAGATATTTCTATTTACGCACACAAACGCGTGTTAAAGGAGTTGCACAAAAGGTTTGATTATATTTTTGCTACAAAAAACAAGTATCCTAGCGCGCCAACAGTTTTAGAAAATAGAATAAAAAACAAACCCTTTAAATTAAAAAATTTAACCGTTATGCCAATAAGTGGGAAGCATCACAAATTACAAGTATTTGGGTTTAGGTTTAAGAATTTCGCGTATTTAACTGATATGAAAACGGTTAAGAATAAAGAAATAGAGAAAATTAAAAACATAAAGGTGTTAGTAATTAACGCATTGCGGATTGAATCACATCAATCACATTTTAATTTAGAAGAAGCTCTTGATTTTATTAATAAAGTAAATCCAGAAAAAGCGTATTTAACGCATATAAGCCACTTATTAGGCTTTCATGACGAAGTGCAACAAAATCTACCAGAAAACGTTTTCTTGGCGTATGATGGCTTGCAAATAACCATATAAAATAAAAAAGATGAAGCAAAAAATTTTCATGTACTTATTCGTTTTCTCAATGCTGATAGTGTTATTTCAGTATGTAAACTCTAAACGTATTTTTGAAAGTTTAAATAATAAACTTGAAAAAAATCAAACCAAAATTAAAAAATATAAAGATTCACTAGCGGTAATGCAAGACCAGGTTTTAGATTTATCTCATTTTAATTTAAATAGAAATGAAGATGCTATTAGTTATTTTGAAGCCGATGGTTATAATGTAGATGAATTAATTCCTTTTATAAAAGACGAATTATATAGCTTAAATGAAGTAAAAGGAGATCATCCTATAGTGCCGTATGCATCAAGCGAAGGTAGAAAAATACTAATCAACACAGTAAAAATGTTAAACCATAAATGGATTATTGCTGATTTTTCGGATGGTGAATTTTGGGGTGAAATACTTTTAACTTACGAAATAACAGCGGATAAGCAATTGAAATTCATTTTAGTAGAATCCTTTTTATATCCGTTATATTAATACTATTTTATTTTATAAGCTATTCCTTTTTGCTTTTTTGTTTCTCCAACATAAGAATATTCAAAAGTATATGAAGAATCTGTAGTTACTAATATTTTTAAATGAATATCTTTCTTTTCTGCCATATTCTTAGGCTTTGTGGTTTTAAAAATCACTTCACAATCGTTTATCCAGCGTAGTTTAGACGAATCTATTTTGTTGTTATACATTTCAATTTGTAAATCTTCAGTTCTGTTGAATGTAGATTTGTATAAAACATCATTTATCACAACTTCACTATAAAATTTTCCCGTTTTGTAATCTTTACAATTACGTTCAATTTGGTAGCAGCTTACAAGGCTAAATAATAAAAGTAGAGTAAAATAGCGCATAACATAGTATTTCTATGCAAATCTACTTTAATTTTGAAAGTTTTTAAAACTTCCGTCAGAATAAAAAATAATAATACGTTCTATTAATTTGTCATTTTTAGTTTCAGTCTGCAAGATGTTGGTAATATTCTTTTTAGGAATTTCAGTTTTTGAAGTGTTTACTTTTTCTTTTGAAGGAAATTCGCCTTTGCCATTTAGTAGCCAATACAATTCAACTTCAGGAAAAGAGGAGAGGACTTTTAAAATAAACTCTAAACTTGGTTTATTTCTACCTGATAAAATATGAGAAATACTAGAACGTTGCACGTCAATTTTTTCAGCAAAAGTTGATGCAGATTCACCGTAATATTTCATTACTTTTTGAAGCCTTTTTATAAAATCTTCACTGTTTATCATTGTAAACTGTAGGTATAGGTGTTTTATTTTACAAATGTAAAAATAATAACGATTATTTCTATTGTTTAGTGTGTTAAATTACAGTTTACAGTAAAGTTTTTGTTTATGTTTCGATATATAAAATATTGATTTACAGTAATATGAATATTATAAATTTAAATACTATTATTTGTTGTGATTTTTAATCACTTCATATAAGAATTATGTATACCATTGTATACAAGTACGCTATTTTTCGTGTTTACAAATGTAACTTGTTAAATGTTTACATTTGTACAATAAATAATTTTGATGAATATAGAAAGCCTTCAATCGCTATTTTTAAAACATAAAGAATCAAGTCTTTTTCATAGGTATATTACTAATGAAAACATAGAGCCTTTACTTGATAATTTGAGTGATAATTTTGGAGTTGAAACTATTGAAAAATCGGTTTTAAACAAACCTATTTACGCCGTGAAAATTGGTACTGGAGAGAAAAGAATATTAATGTGGTCACAAATGCATGGTAACGAATCTACCACAACAAAGGCTTTATTCGACCTTTTTAATACTTTTAAAAGTGAAGAAACCGAAATTGAACATATTCTAAAAACTTGCACAGTATATTTTATACCAATATTAAATCCTGATGGCGCTAAAGCTTATATGCGAATAAATGCAAATAAAGTTGATTTAAATAGAGATGCACAAAATTTAACACAGCCTGAAAGTGAAATTTTAAAAACTGTTTTTGAGAACTTCAAACCTCATTTTTGTTTTAATCTTCATGGGCAACGCACCATTTTTAGTGTTGGCAAAACAAATAAACCTGCAACAGTATCGTTTTTAGCACCGGCGCAAGATAAAGCGTGTACAATTACTCCAAATCGTAAAGTAGCAATGGAAGTGATTGGAGTGATGAATGATGTTTTACAGTTGGTTATACCAAATCAAGTTGGTGTTTATGACGATGCTTTTAATTTAAATTGTGTTGGTGATACGTTTCAAAGTAATAATATTCCAACTATTTTATTTGAAGCAGGTCATTTTGCAAATGATTATGCCAGAGAACAAACACGTGAATATATATATATGTCTTTAATTGCATCATTAAATTATATAGCAAAAAATGATGTTGATGGAAAAAAACATAAAAGTTACTTTAAAATTCCAGAAAATGACAAATGTTTTTATGACATTATAATAAGGAATGCAAAAACGAATGATGATTCTGGAAATAGGGTGGAAGATATTGGAATTATGTATCAAGAAAAATTAGTAGAGGGAAAAATTAATTTTATTCCTAAAATCGAAAAAATAGAGGATTTAAATGCTTTTTTCGGACACAAAGAAATTGATGCAAAAAAGACTGAAGTGCTAGATAATTTTAAACAACCAGTAAAAGTTAATAACGAAAACGTTTTCGTAATGATAAATAATGAGAAAATCTCATTATTATTGAAATAAAGTGTATCGATAATGCATATTTATTAGTGAAAATGTATTAATTTTGCCTTATATTTAAGAATAATTAATTATGGGGAAAATTAAATTAGACGAAATCGATCATCAAATTCTTGACATGTTAATTGACAATACAAGAATTCCATTTACAGATATTGCGAAAAAATTATTAATTTCTGCGGGTACTGTTCACGTTCGTGTTAAAAAAATGGAAGAATCTGGAATTATACGTGGTTCTTCTTTAACACTAGATTACAAAAAACTTGGCTATTCATTTATAGCCTATGTTGGTGTATATTTAAATAATACGTCGCAAACAAAATTTGTTTTAGAGCGTATAAACGAAATTGCGTTTGTTACTGTGGCACATATTACTACTGGGAAATTTAATATATTTTGTAAAATTAGAGCCAAAAGCACTGAGCATGCAAAAGAAATTATATTCAGGCTTGATGATATAGAAGGAGTGTATAGAACTGAAACTATGATATCTCTGGAAGAAAGCATAAACGATAAAAAACGTTTGATGCATTCAATTTTTAATGAGATGTAAAAATAAACAAATTTATAAAATAAAAAAAAGCCCGTTTTGGGCTTTTTTTATTGACTCTTTTCACAGCAAAAGCAATTATTGGCTTTATAATATCCTCTTTTGTGTAATGATTGCATGATTCTTTCTTTAAGTTGCAAAGTAAATACCTCTAGTTTAGTATAACCAAAATTGCTAATACTTATTGATAAATCAAGAGATTGTACATAATGCCACCAGTTTTGTGGTACAAATAAAACATCTCCAGGTTCTAGAATAACATACTCAAAAATATTGTCCTTAAACTTTGGGTGTTTGGTAATATCAAAATTATTAATATCAACATCACTTGCTACTGCGCCATAGACATGTTTTTTACTTTGGTACATCGTTTTATTAAACTCTGGCGAACAGATAATAAACATTTTTCTGCCTTTTACTTGAGTATATACATTATTTGCAGTATCGGCATGAAAGCCTGAAATGGTATTCGCAGGACCGATCCAAGCACCTACATCATTTATTTTAGTATGCGTATCAAAAAAATAAAAATCTACATCATTTTTAAGATGAGGATAATATTCAAAAAGATTTAAAGTAGTTAAATAATCTTTAATTGGAGTTCCGCTAAGTTCAGCATCTTTTAATTGTTGAATGTAATTTTTAAATGTAGCTTGTTTGTATCTATTATCGTTTTGAATAAAATTATCAGATAGTAAAAGAATATCTCTATCATCTTTAAGCTTTAATAAAAAATCTAAATCCCAATGTTTTGTAGTTCTCCAATTTTTGGCAAATCCCTTAATTAAAACTGGTTTTTTTTTATTTAAATATTCGTTTTTAAATATCGTCGAATCAATAAATGTTATTTCCTTAATTGTTTGACTATTATCTAAGATTTCTGAAACTATATTCATTTGGGTTAAATTTTTTATGATTGCATGTAGATTTATTATGCTTAAAAGTACCAAATCTCTTAAATTAAATAGCCCTGTAGTATATTATTAGATTAATTACCAATTATTTCGTTGTATTTGAATTTTGTGTTGATTATGTGATAATATTGCAATTCAAAGAATAATTTTGATAATATTGAAGCTTTGTAAGATATTTATCAAAAACTCAATCTGTATAAACAACTGTATGGAATTCAATTCTTTAGATTTTTTTATTTTTCTTCCTTTTGTATTTTTTCTCTACTGGTTTGTTTTTAATAATAAAGTAAAAAAGCAGAATGTTTTTCTGTTAATTTCAAGTTACTTTTTTTATGGTTGTTGGGATTGGAGGTTTCTTGCATTAATATTTTTAAGTACAACTGTAGATTATTTTGTTGGAATTAAAATACATCAAAAAGAAAAAAAATCTTCACGAAAATCATGGCTTTGGGTAAGTGTGCTTTTTAATGTGGGGCTTTTAGGTTTTTTTAAGTATTATAACTTTTTTGTTGACTCTTGGATTGATATGTTTTCAATGTTTGGTTATACAATGAAGAGTACTTGGACTTTAAGAATTATTTTACCAGTTGGTATTTCGTTTTATACGTTTCAAACCATGTCTTATTCGTTTGATATTTATTATAAAAAACTCACTCCAACTAGAGATTTTTTATCCTTTGCAACTTTTGTTAGTTTTTTTCCACAGCTTGTTGCAGGACCAATAGAAAGAGCATCTAATTTATTATCGCAAATAACAACTAAAAGAGTATTTAGCTATAATCAAACAGTAAGTGGTATAAAATTAATATTATGGGGTTTATTTAAAAAAGTAGTAATAGCAGATGCGCTGGCGCCAATAGTTGATGATATTTTCGCAAACTATTCAACATATCCAGCATCAACACTTATTTTAGGAGTTACTCTATTTAGTTTTCAAGTTTATGGAGATTTTAGTGGGTATTCTGATATTGCAATAGGTACAGCTAAACTTTTTGGAATAGAATTAATGTCTAACTTTAAGTTTCCTAACTTCTCACGTAACGTAGCCGAGTATTGGCAAAGGTGGCATATATCATTATCTACTTGGTTTAGACATTATATATATATTCCATTAGGTGGGTCTAGGGTTGGTAAACTAAAATCGATTAGAAATATTATAATTATATTTCTAGTAAGCGGTTTTTGGCATGGTGCAAATTGGACTTTTATTTTTTGGGGAGCATTTCACGCTTTAGCATTTATACCAGTTTTTCTTATGGGTAGAAATACTATTTATAAAAATACTGTAGTAGGAGAGAATTCATTTTTTCCGTCAATTATAGAAATAGGTCAAATACTATTAACATTTGCTATAGTTACTTTTTCGCGAATATTTTTCAGATCAGAATCAATAACTGATGCATTTAATTTTATTAAAAGAATAGTGTTTAATTTTGATTATGCTGCTTATAATCATCCAATGGGATATAGAATGATTGATTACTATATTTTAATTGGGTTGTTTGTGATATATGAATATATAATTAGAAAAAACGAACGCGAACCTTTTAATTTTAAAAATAAAATAGTAAGATTTATTATTTACACAATTATAGTTATGTTGATGTTGTTATTTTATGATAGCAATGTTGATAGGTCATTTATTTACTTTCAATTTTAATGATGATGAAAAAACTTATTTTTAAAACAGGATTATATGTCTTTTTGATTTTAATTTCTATGGAATGTATAGTACGAATATCTTATTTAAGTAAAGATAATCCAACACGATTTGTAGATAAATTTAAGGTTGAAAAATGGGTTCCAAATCAAGAAGGTTATTCGGTTACAGGAAATAGGCGTCAAAACTTCACAAAGTATCATATAAATAAATCGGGATTTAACTCATATAGAGAATTTAATCCAAAGAAAAATAGAGTAGAAGTAGCACTAGTTGGCGATTCGTTTATAGAAGGATTTCATCAGCCTTATTACAACTCAATAGGCTATAAAATTGAAAATAAAATTGATGATATTGAAGTTTATGAATATGGTTATGCAGGTTATGATTTAGCAGACCAATTACATATGATAGATGTATATAAACCTACATTTAATTTAATAGATTATGTTTTTATAGGAGTTAGGTTCGAAAATGATTTATTAAGAGGTGAGTATAAAGTTATTAGTGATAGAATGAAATTTGAATCACCCATTTATAAAAATTTAAGAAAATCTAAACTGATAGTTTATTCGCAGAACATTGGAATTTTAGATCCAATACGAAATTTAGCTGGAAGATTATCTTCAGTTGGTAAAGAAAAAACTAATACAAATAGAGTATCAATAATTAAAACGCCAGATAAAATTAAAAAGATGCATTTAAAATATATTGATAATTTTAAAAAACTTGTAAATATATACGGGTTTGACAAAGAGCGTTTTGTACTTTTAATTGATGAGAACAAAACACCAGTAATATTTTTAGATTATTTAAAGAACAATAATTATAAGTATGTAGATTTTTCAAGTACTATAAATTCATCAAAAAAGCCAACAACATTAATTTATGATAAACATTGGAATAACCATGGTAGAAATTTAATTGCAAATTTAATTTCAGATTATATTTTAAAGAAATTAAATAAAATGTAATAGGAGTATTTATGTATGGTTTTTGAATAGATTATTATAAATATTGTATTACATCTTAAATTATAGTTTATCAACTAATAATTAAATTAATCCTTTGTTTTTTTATTAATTTTGACTTTTTTAAATTAAAAAAATATTAGTAATAATGAATATATTGATAACTTCAGCAGGCAGAAGAGTGTCTTTGGTTAAAGCTTTTCAAAAAGAATTAAGAAGCTTAGTAATAGAGGGAATGGTAATGACTACAGATTTCAATATAAATCTTTCAGCAGCTTGTCAAGTTTCAGACAAATCATTTAAACTTCCTTTAGTTGATGATAAGAATTACTTAAGCAGCCTTCTTGAAATTTGTATAAATAATGATATTAAAATTTTAATACCAACTATAGATACAGAGTTATTAGTATTAGCAGAAAACATAAAACTGTTTTTAAAAAATGGTATTACCCCTATAGTGTCGTCTAAAGAGTTTATTAGTATTTGTAGAGATAAGCGTGAGATGAATTCTTTTTTTGTTAAAAGCAATATTGATGTAGCTGACGAGTATTCTAAGTACGACTATAAGTTACCACTTTTCATAAAGCCTTATAATGGTAGTAGAAGTTTAGATACTTTCGTTATCAAAAATCATGAAGATTTAACTGAGTATCATTTTATAAATAAGGATTTAATGTTTCTAGAATATTTAGATCATGATTTATACGATGAATTTACTTGCGATTTATATTATGATAAGAATAACAATTTAAAATCTGTAATCCCCAGAAAACGAATAGAAGTAAGAGATGGTGAAGTAAACAAAGGCGTTACGAAGAAAAATAAATTGGTAGATTATATAAAAAAACATTTAAACCATATAGATGGAGCAGTAGGATGTTTAACAGCACAATTTTTTAAACATTCTGAGAATAATGAAATTTATGGTATAGAAATTAATGCAAGATTTGGTGGAGGTTTTCCTTTAACTTATTTAGCTGGCGCAAATTTTCCCAAATGGATTATTCAAGAGTATTTTTTTAATCAAGAAATTGAATTTTTTGATGATTGGGAGTCAGATTTATTAATGTTGCGGTATGACAATGAAATATTAGTTCATGGTTATAAAGAATAATTTAATAGTAGTCTTCGATTTGGATGATACACTTTATAAAGAAATTGATTTTTTAAAATCGGCTTATAAAGAAATTGCCGATTTTTTGTCAACAAAAACAAGCAAATCCTCACAATTAATTTTATCAGAAATGGTGAGTTATTATGAAGGTAAAAAAAATGTTTTTAAAGAAATAATAATTAAAAATAGTATAAAGAATATAGATGTTAGTAATTTATTAAAAATCTATAGAAATCATATTCCAAATATTATTTTAACAAATAAAAATAAAGAATTACTTGATTATTTTAAAAAAAAAGCTCTCAAGGTAGGATTAATTACTGATGGAAGAAGTGTTCAACAACGAAGCAAAATTAAGGTATTAGGGCTTTTAGATTTTTTTGATGATGTAATCATTTCTGAAGAATTTGGGTCAGAAAAACCTAGTATAAATAATTATAAATTTTTTATTGATAAATATGGAAACTCTTATAAGTACATATATATAGGAGATAACACAAAAAAAGATTTTCAAACCCCAAATAAATTAGGATGGTCTACAATTTGTTTATTGGATAATGGAAAAAATATACACAAACAATCTTTTAACTATGAGAAAGAAAAATTACCAGATTTTATAGTAAATAATTTGACAGAAGTTAAAGATTTATTGTTTAAAACAAATGAATAACATGGAATTAATTATAAATAAAATATTAAACGAAGACGATTTTAAATTATATTTAAAACGTGTTGGATCTTTTGATATTATCAATCCGTTTTATAAATTTTTGGCTTCAAATATTGATGAAGTAATTGATGATAAATTAAGATATTTTACATTAAAAAATGAAGAAGGTGATATTTTAATATTAATGCCTTTTTTATTAAGAAAAATTCCATATATCGATGGTAATCAAAATTATTTTGATATAATTTCACCTTATGGTTATAATGGTCCTTTGTTTAATGAGAATATGTCTAGAGGTTATCTTATCAAATTTTGGGGACTTGTAGACTCTTGGTATAAGAAAAACAATATTGTATCAGAATTTATAAGATTTAGCCTTAATCATAATTTTCAATTTTATTCAGGTCTACTAATTCCAACATTATCAAATGTAAGAGGCGTTATATTAGATGAAGAATCACAATGGAATAACTTAAAACAAAAGGTTAGAACTAATTATAGAAAAGGGAAAAATAATGATTTAGAAGTGCGTATTGTGTATGAAAATGTAGAATCTGAAGATATTGAAAAATTTTATGATATATATATAAGTACAATGAAACGGGTAAATGCAAATACAGATTATTTTTACTCATTAAATTATTTTAAAAATATAGCTCGTTTAAGTAAAGGGAAAATTTTATTTGGGTTTGTTTATAAAGACAATACAGCTATTTCTGGTGAATTATTATTAATTTCTGGTAATACTCTATATTCATATTTAGGCGGGACTTTAATGGATTATTTCAACTTAAGACCAAACGATTTTTTGAAAGTTGAAGTCATGAAATGGGCGAGAGCACATCATTTTAAATTTTACAATCTTGGTGGAGGTAGAGAAGATTTTGATAATCTATATAGATATAAAAAAGCATTTTTTCCAAATGATGATGATGCAATATTTTACACCGGTAGAAAGGTTGTTAATAAAGATATTTATGACAAGCTAGATAAAATTATGAATTCTGATGTTTATTTAGAAGAAGCAGTAGTCGTAGAGCAAGT
>CAZLXG010000046.1:0-17689 GCA_964563585.1 uncultured Flavobacteriaceae bacterium
CACGCTATTAGCGTGGTTTTTTTATGTATTAAGTTTAATAGAAACGTCATTATGAAGAGCAAAACAAAGCCTGTGTTGAGCGTAATCGAAGCATAATAATCTTTATGAAGATGAGGTGTTTAAAAACTTGCCCAGTTGTAGCACGTTTTTACTCTTCTATTTTCTTTAGAGGCGAATGATGTTCGTGAACGCATTTCCATCCGTTTTCAGTCTTTACCATCAATAAAGTAATCTGATTATTAACGACTACTTCATCTTCTCCAAATTTAAAATGAAAGTCAGAATGAAAAGTGACATTAGCAACATTATCATATACGGCAATTTTCAAGTCATCATAATTGAATTTTACCACTTCAGAGATATTTCTAAATAGTCCTCTTTCATATTCTTCATTTTCTTTACTACCAACGCGTTTTTCACCACCTTTAAATTCAGTAAACTTTGGACCATAAGCGTGAAATGAAATTATTTTGTCAACATCACCATCGTTGATGCTTTGTTTTAGTTCGTCCATCAAAGCCATAACCTCAATTTTTGCTTCGGAAAATTCATCATTTACAAGGTCAATTTTTACCTCTTCAACTTCAATTTTTTGTTCTTTTCGTTTACATCCAGTAATTACAATTCCGAAAATCATAATCAATACAAATGTCATTTTTGATTTCATAATTTTATATTTAATTGGTTAATAGTTGTTTAGTAAGTTACAATATTATTACGAAGTTGCTGCATTCAGTTTTCGTAATGGCTACAACGCCCCATAGGGAGTGCACGCATTAGTGGTATATCCCCGCCCAGTTAAACGAACCGTCTATACTTCGTGTGGAAAAACTTCTGCGTTAGCGATTGCAGTGGCATCCTTTTTAAATTAGATAAGTAATAATTTTGCTTTGAAGTAAATATTTACAGATTGTCACGTCACTTTGTTCCTCACAATGACAATTAAAAAGATATAACGGAAAGCGCGACCCAAAGGGGAACGCCCTAAAATAAACCGTTAATTTCAGCATCTATAGTATTGATAATGCTTCCTAAATCTTCTGGATTATCGACAAAATCTAAGTCGTCTACATCTATAATAAGTAATTTGCCTTTGGCGTAACCCGAAATCCACGCTTCGTAACGTTCGTTTAATCGGCTTAAATAATCTATACTTATTGAGTTTTCGTAATCGCGACCGCGTTTGTGAATTTGCCCTACCAAATTAGGGATAGAACTGCGTAAATAAATTAATACGTCTGGACCTTTAACCAGCGATTCCATTAAATCGAAAAGTGACTTGTAGTTTTCGAAATCGCGATTGGTCATTAAACCCATAGCGTGTAAGTTGGGTGCGAAAATGTGTGCGTCTTCGTAAATAGTTCTGTCTTGTATAATGTCTTTTCCGCTTTCGCGTATTTGCAAAATTTGACGAAATCTGCTATTTAAAAAATAGACTTGAAGGTTAAAACTCCAACGTTCCATTTGATTATAAAAATCGTCTAAATATGGATTGTCTACAACATCTTCCAATTGCGCTTCCCATTTATAATGTTTAGCAAGTAATTTTGTTAGCGTAGTTTTTCCTGCGCCAATATTTCCGGCAATAGCAATATGCATAGTCTTAATTAGTTTTTAATTGGTACTGTTGTAGGATTTTGTTGTTGTAAATATACAAGGTTTCGTTGGTTACAAAAAACTGATTTATTAACAAATTTTGGGTTGATATTGGAACAATATTTTCTGTGTCTTTTTTTAAATAGAATAATGAATTGTCCTTTTTAAGAATAAGGTTTCCGTTGCTTTCACATATTGATGTATAACCCGTGTTCTTAATTTTTTGTATTAAACTACCGAAGTAATTGTAGACTAATAAAGTGTTTTTGGTAAGTAGCCAGCAGTAATTATAGTTGCTTTTAATATCTAAAATGTTGCTTTTTATTGGTAATGTTTGCGCGCGTGTTGTGTTGGCTTTATAATCGTATAATTCTAGTTGTTGCGTGTCTTGATTAAACACCCAAAGTGTGTTATCGTGTCCAGTTGAAACATGTGATATGCTTTTGTATGGTTTAATTGTATTAAAATCTATTTTAAATATTTCTGCTAATCGATTATCTAGAATTACTGCTGTATTAAAGTCTTTATAAAACATATTTATTTTTAAAGGATTAAAGGTGTTTGCAGATGTTATGTTGCCTAATTGTATGTTGCTATATGAAAGTGTGTTATTAGTGCTTTGGTTGTATAAAGCATTGTTTTTTATGTAGTAATGTGTTTCGAAATTATTACTTGCAATAAAGGTGTCTGCTTTAAGTTCTGTTTTTTTAGTGAACGACATTTCAATAGTTTCTTGCGAAAATATTGAGTATGATATAAACAGAAATAGAAAACAGATACATTTCATGGCGACTTGTAAAATACAAAAATCAAACCACTTTTAGCAAATTAGTTTATAACCAAAACCACGCACATTTATAATTTGAATATTCTCGTCTTGGTTTAGTTTTTTTCTGAGTTTAGTAATAAAAACATCCATACTCCGGGCATTAAAAAAATCATCATTTCCCCAAAGTTTGTTTAAGATTAATGAGCGGTCTAAAACTTGGTTCTTGTTTTTTATTAAATGAAATAATAAATGCGCTTCGCGATGTGTTAATTGAATGCTTTCTTCGTTTTTAAACTGCAATATTTGTTTGGGAAAATTAAAAGAATAGTTTCCGAAAGATAACAAATCGGATATTTTTTGAAGATTTGTACGGTTTAGTAAATTGTTAATGCGTACAATTAGCTCTTCCATGCTAAACGGTTTTTTTAGATAATCATTTCCGCCAATAGTAAAACCTTCAACCACATCTTGAGTCTGCGATTTTGCTGTTAAAAAAATAATAGGAATAGTATCGTCTATACTTCTAATGTCTTTTGCTAAAGTGAAACCATCTTTTTTTGGCATCATAACATCTAAAACCAATAACTCTGGATTTTCTGTTTTATAAACCTCAAATGCTTTTTCTCCGTTTTCACATAGCAACACTTTAAAGTTTCGAGTTTCCAAGCTTTCTTTTATTATTTGCCCCAAAGCTGGTTCGTCTTCGGCTAAAAGGATGGTTGTTAGTTTATTCATTTGGCAGTGATATTTTAAACGTGGTTAACTCATCTTTTAAATTTAAATGAATAGTGCCTTCATGTTTTTCTGCAATTTTTTTTGCATAATATAAACCTATCCCAAAACCTTTAATGTCGTGTGTATTGCCTTTTGGAATACGATAGAACTTCTCGAAAATCTTGTCTTCATTTGCTTTAGTTAATGTATTTCCATTATCTGAAATAGAAACTGTAAACGAAAAAGAGTTTTGAGATAAGCTGATATTTATATCATTCCCGCCATATTTAATTGAGTTGTCTAAAATATTATTAATGGCATTTTCAAAATGAAACACATCAACTTTTGCCATTATAGTTTCAGATGATGTTTTAAAGGCAATCGTTTTACCGTTAGTTTGCATTTTGTGTTTTTCAACAATAGCATTTAAAATATCGGTAATATTATAAGTTTCTTTATTTAATTGTAAACTGTCACTATCTAAAGTTGCGGTTTCTAAAAGTTTTTCAACCATAATATTTAATTTAGATAATTGATTGCTCGACATATCTAAATACGTTTTGGTTTTTTCTTTATCATCAATAACATTAAAGTTTTTAATGCTTTCTAAAGCAACACTTATAGTTGCTATTGGTGTTTTAAATTCGTGAGTAATATTACTTATTAAATCATTTTTTACTTCAGCTAATTGCTTTTGATTTTTAATAATTTTCAACAAATAAAACAAACAACTAATTACCGCTAAGACTAATAATGTAGAAATTAAAATGCTTGATAAACTTCGTTTTAGAATGATTTTTGTTGCGTTAGGGTAAGCTAATTCTAATCTTTCATTATATTTTAAAAATGTTGATTTCGAATTTGTTTTTAAATATTGTGGCGTAATATTAGCGGTATTATAAGTGTTAAAAATACTATCGTTTTTATAATGTTTTAATGCAAAAGAAATGTTTAATTGTTTCCGTTTTAATTCGTTTTGAAGAATAGGATTTAGCTTTTCAAAATCTAAAGTATCGTTATGTATAGATATCCAAATTGACTTAACATCTTTTAATAGTTTAATACTGTCAGATGCTTTTTTGCTTCTTATAATATTTATATGAGTTAATTGGTTATTATCTTTTGTGTACGTAAAGCCAGTATCATTTTCTTGAATTTGAGTAAATCCAGAAATTTCTTTTTCCGAATTACTACTATACTCAATTTGAATGTCTTTAAAAATAGAATCTACATTTATGCTTTTCAATTCATCATTAAAAGTGAAATCAGTATCAATATCAATAAAGGTTAATTGATTTGATTCTGCCAAATCTCCATAATAAGCATCCAAAGCATTATCAAAACTTATTTGTACTTGATTTATAAAGTTCTGTTTATTTTGCTGATAATTCTTGAAATTCCAATAGTATTGAACAACTATTGTTAAAAGTATAGTTGTAACAATAAAATATAAAAGCCATTTATATTTCTTTTCATTCATAAGTCAAGTGTCTCTATGCGCAAGGTTTTAAAAGTATTTAGTTTAAATTAAAATAAGCTTCGAAATATATAAATCTCGATTGTTGAGTCAAAAGTAAATGTTAAAAGACTTTAAAACTAATCGGTTAACAGACGTTAACACTCATTAACTATAAAAATTCATTTTATTTTTCATATTTGTACCACATTAATTAAAAATCGAACAGTTATGAAACTAAAATACATCAGTATTATTTTAATTACATTATTTACTGTAAATACTATTACAGCACAAGATTTTCAAGGCGTAGCCACTTATAAATCGCACAGAAAAGTGAATTTAAAAATGAATAATGAAAATTCTGAAATGCAAAAGCAAATTCAAGAACAAATAAGAAAACAATTTCAGCAAGAATACACGTTAACATTCAATAAAAATGAATCTACTTACAAACAAAACGAAAAATTAGCTGCACCAGCACCAGCGCAATCTGGAATTCAAATTAGTATCTCACAAGGCTCAGGCGTTATGTACAAAAATGTAAAAGAAAATAGATTTACTAACAAAACGGAGATGTTTGGGAAGCTATTTTTAATAAAAGATACGTTGTCAAGTAGAAAATGGGAATTGGTAAACGAAACAAAAAACATTGGAAAATACACCTGTTTTAAAGCTACATTTAGTGATGAATATGAAACCCAAACCTTAAATGAAGAAGGAGAACTAACTAACGAAACTAAAGAACGAATAACTACTGTTTGGTACACGCCACAAATACCTGTAAATAATGGGCCGTCAGATTTTCATGGACTTCCAGGGTTAATTTTAGAAGTTAACGATGGTGATTTAACATTGGTTTGTAGCAAAATTGTTATCAATCCAAAAGAGCAAATTGATATTGTTGAACCTAAAAAAGGTAAAGAAATTACTCAAACAAAGTTTGATGAAATTCAGGAGAAAAAGACACAAGAAATGATGGAGCGATTTCATTCACGTAGAGGTAATGGTGATGGAGGAGAAATGATAATTAGCATTGGTGGTTAAAAGCAAATTAAACTAACGTGCGTTTTTTAAGTCTAAGTATTATTAAAATACTAATTTTAATAATTCACTAAAAAGACTCTATAAAATGAAACTTGCTACTTTTTTAAAAACACCTGTTATTGTTTTAATATTTTTCACCTCTCTATTCACTTTTTCTCAAAACGATTTCCAAGGAAAAGCGTATTACATGTCTAAAACATCTGTAGATATGAATGGTTTTGGAGGAAGGCAAATGAGCGAGGAACGAAAAAAGCAAATTGCTGAACGTATGAAAAGCATGTTTGAAAAAACATATATACTAACGTTTAATAAAACCGAATCAATTTATAAAGAAGAAGAAAGACTAGAAACACCAGGGCAAGGTGGCGGATTTAGAGGTATGATGGGAAGCTTTACTGGAGGCAATCAATACAAGAATATTAAGAATAATCAGCTTTTACAAGAACAAGAATTTTTTGGAAAACAATTTTTAATAAAAGATTTGTTACCGAAATTAAATTGGGTAATGGGAAGTGAAACCAAACAAATTGGAAAGTATATGTGTTTTAAAGCAACAGCAATAAAACCAGCATCAGGATTCGATTTTTCAAGCTTTAGAAGACCATCACGAGATAAAGCTCAAGATTCAACAAAAACTAAAGCAGAAGAAAAAGTTGAAGTACCAAAAGAAACTGAAATAGTTGCGTGGTATACATTGCAAATACCAATTAATCAAGGTCCAGGAGAGTATTGGGGGTTACCAGGTTTAATTTTAGAAGTTAATGCAGGAAGAACAACCATACTATGTTCAAAAATTGTTATGAATCCTGAAGAAAAAGGAACTATAAAAGTGCCATCAAAAGGAAAAGAAGTTACCCAAAAAGAGTATGATGAGATTATCACAAAAAAAATGAAAGAAATGCGTGAAAATTTTAGAGGTAGAAGACCAGGAGGAAACCATCCAAGAGGTTAATGCGAAAATAATCAATCAAAAAAAACAATTAATGAAAATCAAAATAACATTATTATTCCTATTAATCGCAAGCTCAACATTTGCTCAAATTAAATTAGAAGGTGTTGTAAAAGATAGTATCGGTGACCCATTAGAGCTTGCTAACGTGGTTGCTATAAATCAAGAAACAAAAACTTTAGATTCATATGGTATCACAAATAGCGATGGTTATTATAAACTTAGCTTAAAAAAGAACGTTTCGTATATGCTTCAAGTAAGTTATATAGGTATGAAAACAGGTGAAGAACTTTTAAATACTAAAGAAGCTAATGTTGTTAAAAATTTCACACTAATTGTAGACAATACTTTAGATGAAATTGAATTAATTTACGAAATGCCCGTAGTTATTAAAGGAGACACCTTAATTTATAATGCCGATTCGTTTAAAAATGAAACTGATAAAAAACTTGAAGATGTCTTAAATAAATTACCAGGCGTTGAAGTAAACGACGAAGGTGAAATTCAAGTTGAAGGTAAAACTGTAAATAAAATAATGGTTGAAGGCAAAGATTTTTTTGATGGCGATACAAAATTGGCGGTCAAAAATATTCCTGCGGATGCGTTAGATAAAATAGAAATACTGAAAAATTATGACGATGTTGGGCAACTAAGAAGTGTGCGTAATAACGAAGATAATATTGCAATAAATATTAAACTAAAAGAAGGGAAAAAGAATTTTTGGTTTGGTGAGGTTACTGCGGGAATGGGAGGCGACGAGCGTTATTTAATACATCCTAAATTGTTTTATTATAATCCTAAATACAGCATTAATATTATAACCGATTTTAATAATATTGGTGAAATACCGTTTACAAGACGCGATTATTTTAATTTTTCTGGTGGTTTTAGAGGTGTAAATCGAAATAGTGGTACCAGTTTTAATGTAGCTTCTAGCGATATAGGTTTTTTAACCATGCGTAATAATCAAGCAAAGGCAATCGATACAAAATTTGGAGCAGCTAATTTTAGTTATTCCCCAAAAAAAACATGGACTTTAAGTGGGTTTGCTATTTATTCTGGTAATAAGACTGAAATGCAAGAAAACAGTATACGAGAATATGTGCAATCAGATACAGGAAATTCGCCACAAGGCACAGAAACAACAACTAGTAATACGCATCAAAAAACCGATTTGGGCTTATTTAAACTTAGTTCTAGCTATAAACCAAATAGCAATAATCATTTAGATTATGATTTGTTTGGGCGTATTTCAAAACAAAACGAATATAAAGATTTCTTTTCGTCTGTTTTACAGAATATAGATGAGAAACAAGAACAAAATCCATATAGCATAAACCAAAATTTAAACTATTATTATACGCTAAATGATAAAAATATTTTTGCTTTAGAAGTACAGTATTTATTGCAAGACGAAGACCCATTTTATAATGCCGCTTTAGAGAAAACTGCCGAATTTCAATTTTCTCAAATTTTAGGGTTAGATGAAAATCAATTAGGGTATAATGTAGTGCAAGACAAACGTATAAAAACAAATAAACTAGATGCAAAATTAGATTATTGGTATGTGCTTAATCAAAAAAGTAATATCAATTTTACGTTGGGGACTCTGTTAAGTACACAGCGATTTAATTCAGAAATTTATCAAATTCTAGATACCAAAAACATTTTTCAACTTAATAATCCGCAAGACGCAGTTTTAAATAATATAAAATATAATTTAAGTGATGTGTATTTAGGATTTCATTATCGCTTAAAAGTTGGAATATTTACATTTACACCAGGTTTTTCGGCACATTCTTATACAACAAAAAACACACAGTTTAATGCTGGAACAAAAAATAGTTTCGCCCGTGTTTTACCAGATTTTAATACTAGAATTCAATTAAAAAAGAGTGAAACCATAAATTTAAATTATCGTATGCAAACCAGTTTTACAAATGTAAATCAGTTAGCAGAAGCTTTGGTTTTTAATAATTATAACTCACTATTTCAAGGAAATAAAGATTTAGAAAACTCGCTATCACATAATTTAAACTTAAACTATTTTAGTTTCAATATGTTTAATTATACTAATGTGTTTGCGTCTATAAATTATAATAAACGTATTGATCAAATACGTTCGCAATCGGTATTTTTGCCAAATACAACAAATAGAATTTCAACACCATTTAATTCAAATTTTGCCGACGAATCTGTAAGTGCTAATGGACGTTTCGGAAAAACATTAGGAAAAATAAAAGTATCATTAGGCGGTAATTTTACACTTTCAAAATTTAATCAATTTGTAAATAATGAACAAAGTGTAAACAAGTCGTTTACCCAATCGTATAATACACGAATAAGTACCAATTTTAGAAAAGCACCAAATGTAGAAATAGGGTATAATTTAAGTGTAAACGATTATAATCAAGGTAATGGCAGCTCAAAATTTTATACCCATAGTCCGTTTATAAATGTAGATGCTTATTTTCTAAAAAGCTTTATTTTTAGAGCAGATTATTCGCATTACAACTACAAAAACGAAACGGAAACACTTAACGAATACAGTTTTTTAGATGCCAGTTTATCCTATCAAAAAAAGGACAGCAAGTGGGAATACAAATTGGGGGCAACTAATTTATTAAATACAAAATCGCTAAATCAAGATAATACAAATAGCCTATACACAAGTACCAGCGAGTATTTTATTCAGCCAAGGTATGTGGTGTTTAGTTTAAAGTACGATTTGTAAGTTAGTCACTTGGGTGTTACCTTTTGGTGAAAAACCAAAAGGTTGCGTTTTTTGTTTATAAGTTGAGTTTAAAGCTGAAATGCTGCTTTTACTTTATCTACATAATCTAGCTTTTCCCAAGTAAATAGTTCTACATTAAGTGTTATAGATTCACCATTTGGTTGAGTAAATGTTTTTGTAACGGTTTCGTTTTCACGTCCCATATGTCCGTAAGCAGCAGTTTCACTATATATTGGTGAACGCAATTTTAAACGTTCTTCAATCGCGAACGGGCGCATATCAAACAGTTTAGAAACTTTTTCAGCAATTTCTCCGTCGGTCATATTAAACGAACACGTGCCATATGTATCAACAAAAATAGCCATAGGTTCTACAACTCCAATGGCATAACTTACTTGCACTAAAATTTCGTCAGCAACACCAGCAGCAACTAAGTTTTTAGCAATATGTCTAGTTGCATAAGCTGCGCTTCTATCAACTTTACTTGGGTCTTTTCCAGAAAAAGCACCACCACCGTGTGCACCTTTCCCGCCATAAGTATCCACAATAATTTTTCGTCCTGTTAAGCCTGTATCTCCATGCGGTCCACCAATCACAAATTTCCCTGTTGGATTGATATGATACGTAATATTGTTATCAAATAATACTTGTATTGGTTGCGGTAATTTTGCAACGACTCTTGGTATTAAAATGTCAACAATGTCTTTTCTTATTTTTGCTAACATGGTTTCGTCTTCATCAAAATCGTCATGTTGTGTAGAAACTACAATAGCATCAATACGTTGCGGGACATTATCATCGCTATATTCAATTGTTACCTGACTTTTAGAATCGGGTCTTAAATATGGAATGTCTTTATTTTCTCTCCGTAAATCAGCAAGTTCTTTTAAAATTCTATGTGATAAATCTAAAGCTAAAGGCATGAAGTTTTCGGTTTCGTTGGTTGCATAACCAAACATCATACCTTGGTCTCCAGCGCCTTGTTGCTCTTTGCTATCTCTATCTACACCGCGATTTATATCGTCTGATTGTTCATGAATTGCAGATAATACCCCACAAGAACTACCATCAAACATATACTCGCCTTTGGTATAACCAATTTTATTTATGGTGTCTCTTGCGATTTTTTGAACATCTAAATAAGTTGATGATTTTACTTCTCCTGCAAGTATAACTTGCCCTGTAGTGACTAGAGTTTCGCAAGCTACTTTAGAATCTTTATCAAACGCTAAAAAATTATCTATTAAAGCATCACTAATTTGGTCTGCTACTTTATCTGGGTGTCCTTCCGAAACACTTTCCGAAGTGAATAAATATGCCATATACTTTTATTTTATAAGGATTTGACGAGAGCGTCGAAGGAAGTTTGCACTGCCTTTAGCATTTTTATTTTTCACTAAATAAATTAGTGAAAAGAGGTTGCAATCAGTCAAATCCGTCCTCTTTATTATTTCTAGTAGCAAAAGTAAAAAAATTAAAGGAATAGTGAATCTATTTTTACTTTTTTAAACATCAAATTAACGTTTCATAGCTTTTGTAAAAGTCAATGAGTTTTTTATGCAATATTTTAATTAATTTGAACATCATAAAAATAATGATTTAAAACATTTATAATCAAATAGTTATATATAATTTATATACAATGAATTTAACCGTAATAAATATTGAAAATTGAATATAAAAATGAAATAATATAATTTCGAAAGCTTAATTTAGTTGCTACTTTAAATGAAGTATAAATTACTTGTAATAAACAATGAACAAACTCAATAAATATAGTAAAGCTGTAACACAAGACCCAACCCAACCTGCAGCACAAGCCATGTTGCATGCAATTGGACTTACAAAAGAAGATTTTAAGAAACCTTTGGTAGGAATCGCAAGTACAGGTTACGAAGGCAACCCATGTAATATGCACCTTAACGATTTGGCTAAATTAGTTAAAGAAGGGACTTTAAATAAAGACGTAATTGGGCTAATATTTAACACTATTGGTGTAAGTGATGGTATTTCTATGGGAACACCCGGAATGCGATATTCGTTGCCATCGCGTGATGTGATTGCAGATTCTATGGAAACTGTGGTGCAAGCGATGAGTTATGATGGGTTGATTACAGTTGTTGGCTGCGATAAAAATATGCCAGGAGCTTTAATAGCAATGATTAGAGTTGATAAGCCATCTATTTTAGTTTATGGAGGAACAATTGATTCGGGTTGCCATAATGGAAAAAAATTAGATGTTGTTTCTGCTTTTGAAGCTTGGGGAAGTAAAGTCGCAGGCAAAATGACAGAAACTGAGTATCAACATATTGTTGAAAAAGCATGTCCAGGAGCTGGAGCTTGCGGTGGTATGTATACAGCAAATACAATGGCTTCTGCAATTGAAGCTTTGGGAATGACATTGCCTTTCAATTCATCAAACCCAGCAACAGGAGAAGAGAAAAAAACAGATGCTGTAAAAGCTGGTGAAGCAATGCGATTACTTCTTGAAAAAGATATAAAACCATCCGATGTTATTACTCGAAAATCATTAGAAAATGCGATTCGATTAGTAACTATTTTAGGAGGTTCAACCAATGCAGTATTGCACTTTTTAGCAATTGCTAGAGCAGCCCAAATAGATTTTACATTAAAAGATTTTCAAAAAATTAGTGATACCACACCATTTTTAGCAGATTTAAAACCTAGTGGAAAATATTTAATGGAAGATGTACATGCGGTTGGTGGTATTCCTGCAGTTTTAAAATATCTTTTGAAAAAAGAATTACTACACGGTGATTGTTTAACAGTAACAGGAAAAACATTAGCAGAAAATTTATTAGATGTTAATGATTTAGCTGAAGGACAAGATGTGATTAAACCAATAGAAAATCCGATTAAAATTTCTGGGCATTTGCGTATGCTTTATGGCAATTTAGCAGAAGAAGGAAGTGTTGCGAAAATTACAGGAAAAGAAGGTTTGAGTTTTATTGGAAAAGCTAAAGTTTTTGAAGGTGAATATGCTGCAAATGATGGTATTCGTGATGGATTGGTAGAAAAAGGAGATGTCGTTGTCATTAGATATGAAGGCCCAAAAGGAGGTCCGGGTATGCCAGAAATGTTAAAACCTACTGCTGCTATTATGGGTGCAGGTTTAGGAAAAGATGTGGCTTTAATTACAGATGGACGTTTCTCTGGAGGAACACATGGTTTTGTGGTTGGACACATAACACCAGAAGCACAAGAAGGCGGGACAATTGCTTTTGTAAAAGATGGAGATATGATTACTATTGATGCTGAAACAAATAGTATTTCGCTTGAAGTTTCAGAAGAAGAATTACAAAAAAGAAGACAAAATTGGGTACAACCAGAATTAAAATTTAATCGTGGTGTGCTATATAAATATGCAAAAACAGTGTCATCAGCATCTAAAGGATGTGTAACAGACGAGTTTTAGGAAATATATGTTCATTTCCGCTTTTGCGGAAATCTCAAAAATGAGAAATAATATGAATACAGAAACAGCTAAAAAAACACAAGAAACGGTTCAGAAAATAGAACGAATTTCAGGAAGTGAAGCTATTATAAGATGTTTAATAGCAGAAGGTGTTGATATTCTTTATGGATATCCTGGTGGCGCAATTATGCCTGTTTACGATGAGTTATATAAGTATAAAGATAAAATTCATCATGTATTAACACGTCATGAACAAGGTGCAACTCATGCAGCACAAGGTTTCGCAAGAATTTCTGGCAGAGTAGGTGTTGCAATGGCAACGTCTGGTCCAGGAGCAACAAACTTAGTTACAGGTATTGCCGATGCGCAAATAGATTCTACACCAATGGTGTGTATTACTGGGCAAGTGGCATCGCATTTATTAGGTAGCGATGCATTTCAAGAAACCGATATTATTGGTATTTCTACGCCTGTAACCAAATGGAATCATCAAATAATGAAAGCTTCAGAAATTCCCGAAGTTTTGGCAAAAGCATTTTATATTGCTAAAAGCGGTCGTCCTGGGCCTGTGTTAATTGATGTAACAAAAGATGCGCAGTTAGAAGAATTCGATTTTAAATATGAAAAATGTAGAGGAGTAAGAAGTTATATTCCAGTACCTAAAGTTAATTTAGATTCTGTTAAGGCAGCAGCCGAATTAATTAATGCTGCAAAAAAACCAATGATTATTTGGGGTCAAGGCATTATTTTAGGTCAAGCAGAAACTGAACTTAAAAGTGTTATTGAAAAAGCAGGCATTCCATCTGCGTGGACAATTTTAGGAGCTTCTGCAATTCCAACATCACATCCTTTAAATATAGGAATGGTTGGTATGCATGGTAATTACGCACCTAATAAATTAACCAATGAATGCGATGTGCTTATTGCCATAGGAATGCGTTTTGACGACCGTGTTACAGGAGATTTAAAACGATATGCAAAGCAAGCTAAGGTTATTCATTTTGATATCGATCCTGCCGAAATAGATAAAAATGTAAAAACAGATGTCGCTGTTTTAGGTGATGCAAAAGCAAGTTTAAAAGCGTTATTGCCATTATTAAATGAAAAATCTCATGATTCTTGGCATCAAGAATTTAAGGATTTGTATGCTATTGAATTTGAAAAAGTTATAAAGGATGATATTTCTCCGGTTAAAGAAGGTTTAACTATGGGAGAGGTTATAAAACAAATAAATATAGAAAGTGGTGGAGATGCAGCTATCGTATCAGATGTTGGTCAACATCAAATGATTGCCTGTCGTTATTCAGAATTTAATAAGACAAAAAGTAATATTACTTCGGGCGGTTTAGGCACTATGGGATTTGCGCTTCCAGCGGCAATTGGCGCTAAAATGGCTGCTCCAGAACGCGAAGTTGTTGCTATTATTGGAGATGGTGGTTATCAGATGAATATTCAGGAATTAGGTACTATTTTTCAGCAAAAAGTACCTGTGAAAATTGTTGTATTAAATAATGAGTTTTTAGGAATGGTACGTCAATGGCAAGAATTGTTTTTCGATAGAAGGTATGCATCTACAGAAATGACAAATCCAGACTTTGTAACCATTGCAAAAGGCTATTATATTGAAGCAAAACGCGTAACTAAACGTGAAGAATTGGCAGGTGCTATAAAAGAGATGATGACATCTAAAGATTCTTATTTTTTAGAAGTTTGTGTAGAGAAGGAAGGTAATGTATTTCCTATGGTTCCTACAGGAGCATCCGTTTCAGATATCCGTTTAAGTTAAATTTTAGAAAGAAATGAACGAAGAAATAAACACATTCACGATTTCAATTTATACCGAAAATAATATCGGATTATTAAATCGAATTTCAGCAATTTTTCAACGCCGACATATTAATATTGAAAGTTTAACAACATCGCAATCTGAAGTTGAAAATGTAAACAGGTTTGTAATTGTTGTTAATATAACTGAAACGCAAGCCATAAAAATTGTAAAGCAATTCGAAAAACAAATTGAAGTTATTCGGGCTTATTATCATACAGACGAAGAAACAATTTATCAAGAATCTTGCATGTTTAAAGTGAAATCTGAGTTATTATTTGATGAACCACAAATTCAAAATAGAATAAAAGAAAGCAACGCAAGAATAGTAACCGTAAATAAAGCGTTTTTTGTAATTGAAAAATCAGGAAGACGACAAGAAATAGAATTATTACATAGAGAACTATCTGTTTTCGGTATCATGCAGTTTGTACGGTCAGGAAGAATTGCAATAACAAAAGATGAAATGAAAGTAACAGAAATGCTAGTAGCATTTAATAACCAATAACATACAAAAATAAAAATGGAAAATTATTTTAACACACTATCGTTAAGAGATAAATTAAATCAATTATCAAAGTGTAGGTTTATGGACTCTTCAGAGTTTGAAGATGGTGTAAATGTTTTGAAAAGCAAAAAAATAGTCATTGTTGGCTGTGGTGCGCAAGGTTTAAACCAAGGTTTAAATATGAGAGATTCTGGTTTAGATATTTCTTATACGTTACGTCAAGTCGCTATAGATCAAAAACGTGATTCATTCAAAAATGCTACTGAAAATGGATTTACAGTTGGAACTTATGATGAATTAATTCCTACGGCAGATTTAGTGTTAAACTTAACCCCAGATAAACAACATGCAAATGTGGTTAAAGCTATTATGCCTTTAATGAAGCAAGGTGCAACATTATCGTATTCTCACGGATTTAATATTGTTGAAGAAGGGACACAAGTAAGAGAAGATTTAACCGTGATTATGGTTGCTCCAAAATGTCCAGGAACAGAAGTTAGAGAAGAATATAAAAGAGGTTTTGGTGTCCCAACTTTAATTGCTGTACACGAAGAAAATGACCCTGAAGGAAAAGGTTGGGCGCAAGCAAAAGCTTATGCTGCTGCAACTGGCGGACATAAAGCTGGAGTTTTAGCATCATCATTTGTTGCTGAGGTTAAATCTGATTTAATGGGAGAACAAACTATTCTTTGTGGTTTGTTACAAACAGGTTCTATTCTATGTTTCGATAAAATGATTGAAAAAGGAATTGATGCTGGTTATGCTTCAAAACTTATTCAATATGGTTGGGAAACTATAACAGAAGGTCTTAAATATGGTGGAATTACCCATATGATGGATAGACTTTCTAACGTAGCAAAAATTAAAGCTTTTGAACTTTCAGAAGAATTAAAAGATATTATGCGTCCGTTATTTCATAAACATATGGATGATATTATGCTAGGAAATTTCTCAAAAGGCATGATGGAAGATTGGGAAAATGATGATAAAAATTTATTAGGTTGGAGAGCTGAAACTGGCGAAACTGCTTTTGAAAAAACACCAGCTGGCGATGTTGAAATTTCTGAACAAGAATTTTACGATAATGGAGTGTTAATGGTAGCTATGGTTAGAGCAGGCGTAGAGCTTGCTTTTGAAGCAATGACAGATTCTGGAATTATTGATGAATCTGCGTATTACGAATCGTTACATGAAACGCCACTTATTGCAAATACAATTGCAAGAAAGAAATTGTTTGAAATGAACCGTGTAATTTCTGATACAGCAGAATATGGTTGTTATTTATTCGACCATACATGTAAGCCATTATTAGCAAATTTTATGAAAACTATTGATACTAATGTTATTGGAAAAGCTTATGCTACAGATAATAGTGAAGGTGTTGATAATGCAAAACTAATAGAAGTTAATGCAGCTTTAAGAAATCATCCAGTTGAAAAAATAGGAACTTTTTTAAGAGCATCAATGACGGCTATGAAACCGATAGTTTAGTCGTTATTAAAATTATAGCATAATTAAATTGTTTTCGTTTAATCAAAATATTTTAATTATGTAAATTGTATCTGAATTTATAATAAGTATTTACAGATGAAAAAGGAAAAAACCACATATTTTCCTAATATAGATAATATAAAAGCTGCTGCCGATACAATTAAAAATGTATCGGCAGTTACGCCTTTAAGTATCAGCGATAGATATTCAAAACAATTTAAAGCTCATATTTTTTTTAAACGTGAAGACCTTCAGCAGGTTCGTTCTTATAAAATAAGAGGTGCTTATAATAAAATAAGCTCGTTAACAAAAGAAGAATCTGATGCAGGAGTGGTTTGTGCAAGTGCAGGAAATCATGCGCAAGGTGTTGCATTATCATGTAAACTACTAAAAATAAAAGGTACTATTTATATGCCTGTTCCAACGCCTAATCAAAAAATTGAACAGGTTAAAATGTTTGGAGAAGATTTTATAGAAATAAAATTGGAAGGCGATACATATGATGATGCTTATCATGCAGCAACTTTAGAATGTGAACAGCTACAAAAAACTTTTATTCACCCGTTTAACGACCCAAAAGTAATTGATGGGCAAGCAACTGTTGGTTTAGAAATATTAGAGCAGTCTAAATCGCCCATAGATTATATTTTTATACCAGTTGGTGGTGGTGGATTAGCGGCAGGCTTATCTTCAGTTTTTAAGCAATTATCACCAAATACTAAAATTATTGGTGTGGAGCCAGAAGGTGCGCCATCAATGTCTGTTTCAATTAAAAACAATAAGAATACAAAGTTAGAGCATATCGAAAAATTTATTGATGGAGCAGCTGTAAAACGTGTTGGAGACCTTACGTTTCCTATATGTAAAGAAAATCTTCATGCAATGATTACTGTTCCAGAACGGAAAGTATGTGAAACTATATTAGAACTTTATAATAAAGATGCCATAGTAGTGGAGCCTGCTGGTGCTTTAAGTATTTCTGTTTTAGATTTTTATGCAGAAGACATCAAAAATAAAAATGTTGTTTGTGTTGTAAGCGGAAGTAATAATGATATTATGAGGACGCCAGAAATAAAAGAACGCGCCTTATTGTATGCTAATTTAAAACATTATTTTATTATAAAATTCCCACAACGCGCTGGTGCATTAAAAGAGTTTGTAGTT
>CAZLXG010000047.1:0-2524 GCA_964563585.1 uncultured Flavobacteriaceae bacterium
GACGGTGATATTACTGCTAACATTATTGTTGGTGGTGCAGTCGATGTGAATACTGCGGGTTCTTATTTTATTACTTACGATGTTAGCGATAATGCAGGAAACATTGCTACACAAGTCATTAGAACTGTAAATATTATAGAAGTTCCTAATGGATGTGTTGGAGGAATTTCCTCATTCCCATATACTGAAAGTTTTGAAAACACCTTAGGAGACTGGACACAATCTGCAGCAGATGATATAGATTGGACAATTGATGCTAATGGAACACCATCAAATAATACAGGTCCATCTAGTGCAACAGACGGTACATATTATTTATATGTTGAAGCCTCTAGTCCAAACTTTCCAAGTGTTAGATCTATCTTAAATTCACCATGTTTTGATTTAAGCGCTTTAACAAAAGCTACATTTAGCTTTTCTTATCACATGTATGGCGCAGCAGATATGGGAACTATAGATTTAGAAATTAGTGATGATGATGGACTTACATGGACAAGTATTTGGAGTCAATCTGATAATCAAGGTAATTCTTGGTTAAATGTAAATGTTAACCTTTCTACTTATGTAGGTGGGGGCGTTCAATTAAGGTTTAATAGGTTTATTGGAAGTACATGGCAGGCTGATATAGCAATAGACAATATTAGTTTAATAGATGAAGAATTTATTGTTCAAAGTTGTACAGCTGAAATAGCATCATTTCCTTATAATGAAGGATTCGAAAGTACATTAGGAGGTTGGTCACAATCTGCGGCAGATGATATGGATTGGACAATAGGTGCTAATGGAACACCATCAAGTAATACAGGTCCATCAAGTGCAATTGAAGGTACAAACTATTTATATGTTGAAGCTTCAACACCAAACTTTCCAAGTAAAAGAGCGATAGTAAATTCGCCATGTTTCGATTTAAGTTTGCAATCTAGTGCAACATTCAGTTTTAATTATCATCAATACGGCTCAACAGACATGGGAACTTTAAATCTGGAAGCAAGTATAGATAATGGAAATTCATGGTCAAGTATTTGGAACAGTTCAGGTAACTTAGGTAATTCTTGGCAATCTGCAAGTGTAGACCTTTCAGCATATTTAGGCGATACTGTACAATTAAGATTTAATAGATTTATAGGAGGTACTTGGCAAGCAGATATTGCCATAGATAATATAAACTTAACAACATCTTCGGCAGCAAAAGGACCTAATGACAAACTGCTAGATATAAATAATAATACTATAAGTAACTTCTTAATATATCCAAACCCAGTAAAAGGAGACATATTAAACATTAAACTTTCAAAAAGTATAAATGTGTCTTATAAAATTATTAACATGCTTGGTCAAATAGTAAATACAGGAAAAATAACAAAAGAAATACCTGTAGGAAACTTACAAGAAGGCACTTATTTTATTCAAGTGAATGACGGAGAGAGAATTTACACAGAAAAATTTGTTAAAGATTAGTGTAATAATTCTAAATAATAATTGAGTAGAAAGTCCTAAATTAATTTTTAGGACTTTCTTATTTTATATAAGATATTAAAACTTCAAGAGATACTTTATCCTGCTTACCAGAATTCATATTTTTAAGTGTATATGTATTTGAAGCAACTTCCTCCTCGCCCACTAAAACTACAAACGGAATATTACGCTTATTTGCATAATTCATTTGTTTTTTCATTTTAGCAGCATCAGGATATAATTCAGCATTAACACCTTGTAAACGCAATTTTTTAATAGCTTTTAAGCTGAATAACGCTTCTTTTTCTCCAAAGTTGATGAATAGAACTTCAACATTTTTCGCAACAGTTTCAGGAAACAAACCTAATTCTTCAAGAACCAAATAGATTCTATCTAATCCAAAACTAATACCAACGCCACTAACATCTTTAAGTCCAAAAACACCAGTTAAATCATCATATCTTCCACCACCACCAATAGAACCCATTTGTACAGTTTTTGGTGCCGCAACTTCAAAAATTGCGCCTGTATAATAGTTTAAACCACGCGCTAAAGTTACATCTAGCTGTAAAGTTGCTGTTTGTAAATCAAGTTCTGTAATAGCGGTATTAATAAATTCTAATTCTTCAACCCCTTTTAAACCCTCTTCAGAAGAAGATAATATATATTTTAAACTTTCTATTTGTGTTTCAAAAGAACCTGTTAAGGTGAATAAAGGTGCTAATTTATCAATACTAGATTTCGGAATACCTTTAGCTAGCATTTCTTCTTTCACCTTCTCTGCGCCTATTTTATCAAGTTTATCAAGCGCAACAGTAAAATCAATTAGTTTATCTTTTGCACCAATAACTTCAGCAATTCCAGAAAGTATTTTTCTATTATTAATTTTAATAGTAACACCTTCAAGTTTTAAAGCTTTAAAAACGGTATCGTATAATTGAATAAACTCAACTTCTTGCCATAAACTTTTACTTCCAACTACATCTGCATCACATTGGTAAAACTCTCTAAAACGCCCTTTTTGTGGTCTGTCTGCACGCCAAACAGGTTGTATTTGATAACGTTTAAA
>CAZLXG010000047.1:2624-17323 GCA_964563585.1 uncultured Flavobacteriaceae bacterium
CCAAACGTTTCAAACGCATTACGAATCGTATTAAATATATAGTTTCGTTTTGCGACTTGCTCTGGATTAAAATCTCTTGTGCCTTTAGGAATACTTGGTTTTTGAGCCATTTATAATAATTATAAAAAAAAGTGGATTCCTGCCTTCGCAGGAATGACAAAATATTTTGAGTTTAGACAAAAATATATAATGAAAACGTCATTGTGAGCTTTTTCATTAAAAAAAAGCGTGACAATCTTTAAATTGAAACTGAAATTAAAGAAATAGATAAAACGATAAACAGATTGCCACGTCCTTCGTCCTCGCAATGACCTTACTTTAATTTAGTTAATCAACTTATTAAAATACCCAAACAAATCACCTTTAGTAATCATAGCACCTTGTTCAATCATTTTAAATTTATCTAAGTTTTTATCGTCGGTATAATCTTTATCAGCTTGCAAAAATTCAACATTTTTGTCCATCAAATTTTCTCGTAACCAAGCATAGCCTTCAGTTGTTGTAATATTTACATCATTCTTTAAATTAATTACAATAACATGCATTTCGTTTTCATCTAAATGAAATAAATACATGTGTTGCGGCGATATATGCTCTAAATATTCAGCTTTATTTAAAACACCTTCCCAAATTAAATCGCTGAAAACATCCAATTCCATTTCAGCTAAATCAGGCTTATTTTCTTTTAAATTCGTCCACTCATCAGCAGTAACCGATTGTGTTGCTAAAAAATTTATAAACTCCTGGTGTAATTCTTCAAATTGTTCTTTTGTAAGTCTTGCGTATTTCATTTTAAAAATAAATTTTAAATAAAAAAACCGTTTAGAAATAATCTAAACGGCTTAGTTATAATATAATTTGAAAATTATTTTGCTTGTGCAATAACTTCAAACGGTAAATCGACAGATACTTCTCTGTGTAAACGTACAACAGCATTGTATTTACCTAAACGCTTAACGTTTCCACCTGCAACTGTAATAAATTTTTTATCAATAGCTTGTCCTTCTTTTTCTAAGGCAGTAGCTAAATCAATATTATTCACAGATCCAAATAATTTATCGCCTGTTCCTACTTTTGAAGCTATTTTAATTTCTAATGCTTTTAATGCATCAGCAATTTTATTAGCATCATCAACTATTTTCTTTTCTTTAAAAGCTCTTTGCTTTAAGTTTTCAGCTAATACTTTTTTAGCAGAAACAGTAGCTAATATTGCTTGTTTTTGAGGAATTAAAAAGTTTCTACCATAACCGTTCTTAACTGTTACAACATCGTCTTTAAATCCTAAATTTTCAACGTCTTGTTTTAATATAAGTTCCATTGTTATCGGTATTTTATTTTAATAAATCTGCTACATAAGGCATTAAAGCTAAATGACGCGCTCTTTTTACAGCTACTGACACTTTTCTTTGATACTTTAACGAAGTTCCTGTTAAACGTCTTGGCAAAATTTTACCTTGTTCGTTTACAAACCTTAATAACCAGTCTGCATCTTTATAATCTATATACTTGATACCTGATTTTTTGAAACGACAGTACTTTTTAGCTTTGTTAGTTTCAATATTCAACGGTGTTAAATATCTAATTTCACCGTCTTTTTTTCCTTTAGATTGTTGTTCTATTGATGACATAATTAAGCTTTTTGTTTAAGTTTCACTCTTCTTCTTTCTGCCCAAGAAATAGCATGTTTATCTAACGCTACTGTTAAATAACGCATAAAACGCTCATCTCTTCTAAATTCTACTTCTAATGGGTTAATTACCTCACCAGACACAGTGTACTCAAATAAGTGATAGAAACCACTTTTTTTGTTTTGTATTGGATAAGCTAACTTTTTTAGCCCCCAATTTTCTTTTGCTATCATCTTAGCGCCGTTAGAAACAAGAAAATCTTCGTATTTCTTTACTGTTTCCTTTATCTGATCTTCAGATAAAACGGGATTTAAGATGAAAACAGTTTCGTAATGATTCATAAAAATTGTTTTTATTGTTAAAAATTGGCTGCAAAAATACTTAATTTTAGCATATTATACAACTATATTTTTAGCATATTTTGAATCTTTAAAGATTTGTTAACATTATGTTAATTTAAACACTTTACCGATGTTTTTTGGTTTTTAGCCGAATTTATCGTACTATTGTCGATATCTTAACCGAAATAATACAAAATGTTATGACTTTAAACTGTGTAGTAGTAGACGACTCAGCAATACAAAGGCTCTCAATCGTTAAATTAGTGGAGAATCATCCATCACTAAATTTAATTGCAGAGTACAGTAGTGCTTTGGAGACTAAAAATGGTTTAAATACGCACCAAATTGATTTAATCTTTTTAGACATAGAAATGCCTGTGTTAAATGGATTTGAACTTTTAGACGTATTAAACAACAGACCCCAAATTATCTTTATAACCGGTAAAACTGAATACGCTTTTAAAGCGTTTAATTATGATGCTACCGATTACTTACACAAACCAATTAGTAGAGAACGTTTCAACACATCTGTAGATAAAGCACTAGAGCAACATAGATTGACTTTAGACTTTACCGAAGAAGATGGTGAACACATATTCGTAAAAAGTAACCTTAAAAAACGTAAAGTTTATATAAAGGATATTAAATGGATTGAAGCACTTGGTGATTATGTAAAATTAGTTACAGAAGAAAATAGCTTAGTAGTTTTATCTACTATGAAATCTTTTGAAAAAGAATTACCAGAAAATAAATTTTTGAGAATTCACAAATCATATATTGTTAATCTTGATAAAATTGATAGATTTAACAGTAAAAATGTTGAAGTTGGAGCTTACGAAATTCCTTTAAGTAGAAATAAAAAGACCCAACTGGTTGACGCTTTAAATAAGATATAACTTAATAGTTATCGACATTTAAAATTATTTTAACCGACCGAAAATCTTTTACACTCAAGAAGCTGTTATTTATTTTAATAATAGCTTCTTTTGTTTTTGATAACGATTGATTTTTAGGAATTTTTATCAATATGTTTTTATGAAACTGATTTCTAATTCTAGAAATTGGTGGTGATTCTGGACCAAGTATATGTTCAGCAAAAACTTGCCTTAAAGATTTACCTAACCAAATTGAAGCTGCATCTACCCTATTATAATCCTTATGTTTTAATGTGATTTTTATCTGCTTATAAATTGGCGGATATTTAAAATTATAACGATCATCCATTTGCTCGTTATACATTTCAATATAATTATTCGTAGAAACTTGCTGCAAAATATTATGATACGGGTTATACGTTTGAATTAACACCTTACCTCTTTCTTTCGTTCGTCCTGCCCTACCAGAAACTTGTATCATTAATTGAAAACTACGCTCGTGTGCTCTAAAATCTGGAAAATTCAGCATATTATCTGCATTCATTATTCCAACTAACTTCACATTTCTAAAATCTAATCCCTTGGTAATCATCTGTGTACCAACCAGAATATCAATTTCTTGCTGCTCTAAAGCCGTAATAATCTTTTCATAGCCATATTTCCCTCTAGTGGTATCTAAATCCATTCTAGCAACCTTATAATCAGGGAATAAGACCTTTACTTCTTCTTCAATTTGTTCAGTTCCAAAACCTTTGCTATCAATATCCTGACTTCCACAAGCCAAACAATCTTGAATCATCGCTGAATTATAGCCACAATAATGACAACGTAACTGATTTCTGTATTGATGAAACGTTAAACTCACATCACAATTTGGGCATTGTGGAGAATTTCCACAGGTTTTACATTCTACAATAGGAGAAAATCCACGTCTGTTTTGAAACAATATTATTTGATGTCCTTCTTTCAACGTTTCTGTCATTTCTTCAATAAGTCTGTCGCTAAAATGCCCTTTCATACGTTTCTTTTTCAGCTTATCTTTAATATCTATCAATTCAATATCTGGCATTAAAATATCATTGTAACGCTTGGTTATTTCAACAAAACCATACTTATTTTGTTTTGCATTAAAATAACTTTCTAAACTTGGTGTTGCTGAACCTAAAAGTATTTTTGCTTTATGAATATTAGCAAGCACAACTGCCGTATCACGCGCATGATAACGTGGCGCTGGGTCAAATTGCTTAAACGATTGTTCATGCTCTTCATCAACAATTATTAATCCTAAATTATTGAATGGTAAAAATATAGATGAACGTGCTCCTAATACTATTTGTGCTTTCGTGGAATTTTTTAAAACATTATTCCAAACCTCAACACGTTCATGTAATGAATATTTAGAATGAAAAACAGCTACTTGTTCTCCAAAATAATTCTGTAAACGGGAAACCAATTGTGTTGTTAAAGCTATTTCTGGCAATAAATACAACACTTGCTTTCCTTGATTAATAGCATCTTCAATAAGCTTTACATACACTTCCGTTTTACCCGATGATGTTACACCATGTAATAACGTAATATTTTTATTTTTGAATGATTCTTTTATTTCAGTTAAAGCAGTTTTTTGATATTCATTAAGATTTTTAGTAGATTCATTTTCATCACCAGAATATTGTACACGGTCTATTTGAATATGATATTCTTCAAGAACACCTTTATCTATTAATGCTTTTATTATGGAGATCGAAGCCGCACTTTCTTGTGATAAATCTGATACTTTTACAGGTTTTTTATCTCTAGCAGAAATCATAAATAAAGTCATAACAACTTTTCGTTGTTTTGGAGCTTTACTTAAATCATCTAATAATTTACTAAGACCTTCTTCTGAAGAAAAATTAGTATGTAATTTTACATAACGTACCAATTTAGGCTTGTACTTCTCGTAAACTTCTTCTTCAACAGTAATAGCTTCTTTTTCAATAAGTCGCTTTATTACAGGAAGCACATTTTTCTTATCAAGAATATTAGAAATATCATGAATTTTTAATGATGATTGATGCTGTAAGGCTTCATAAACCAAAAACTCATCATCTTTTAAAATGGATTCATCAATAGTTTTATTTTTGGTAATTATAGTTTCACTTTCTAATATAAAAGCACTTGGTAAAGCAGCACGCATAACATCACCCATAGTACACATGTAATAACTAGAGATCCATTGCCATAAAGTAAGTTGCTTATTATTTACAATAGGGGTTTCGTCTAAAATTTGATGAATATCTTTAGCTTCATAGGCTGTTGGTGCATTTGTATGAATTCTTAAAACTATTCCTGTATAAATTTTACTTTTCCCAAAAGGAACAGCAACACGCATACCTGGTTTTAAAAACTCAGATTCGGCTTCAGTAATGCCATAAGTGAATAACTTTTTAAGCGGAATGGGAATAATTACATCAACAAAATTAAACATTCATCAAAGGTAATATGTTTTATTAATTCTTCCTTATTAGAATATCTATTTTAAAAATATTCTAATTATTATTACCTAACTTAAAAAGTGACCGTAAAGATTTTGTAGAATCTTTGCTTTTTGCAGGCTTAATTTTATTTAATTTAGTAGAATCTTTCTTTGTTCTAACATTACTCCTATTTCTGATTGCTCTTCTTGAATTTGTACTTACTGGCTTTATTACATTTGTAGTTTGTGTATTATTTTTTGGTTTACCAATATTTGTATTTCTTTGATCTTCTGAAGAAACTGACACTATATTATTTAATGAGAAATTATAACGCCCATCCCTTTTTCTACTAACAATAGCTTTTATTATTAACACTTGAGTATCAATCATTCCTAAATAAATTTCATCAAAAACAGCAATAGCTTCATTATACCTTTTTTGTTCTTCATAAACCCATGCTAATAATAGTTTTTTATTTCTAGAAACCATTTTGTTTTCACCATACGGGTTTAAATCAATACTTTTCAACAAATCCTTTTCAGCATTATTAAAATCTTTTAAATTAAAATATAATTGTGCTCGTAAATAGTAAGATTGTGAATTAGGGTGCATTGCTACCCTTTCATGATATTCTTGCAGTTTTGTGGAATTTACTGTTTTTTGTTTATTTACTTTTAGCTCTTGTCGAGCTCTCTCTATACTATAAAAATACACATCACAACTATACATAAGTTCATGCATAAACTGTTGTTGAAGTTCTAGTCTTATTTTTTGTCCTTCAATATATTTTAATGATATATTTTCTTCTTTAATCCCTGCATCAATTAAAACAGCATAAGTTGTTAAATGTCTTTTAAAACATTTTTTATATGCATTTTCTATAAATCCAGAAGACAAATTTTCATCTTGTAAACATTGACAAATATCAGCTTTATAGTTGTTTTTATAGTTTTGCGCATGAATACCTGCAATATTAAATACTGAAAAAAACAATAAAAAACATATTACTATACTAACGTTTTTAATATCCTTCCTCATTTTCTTCTTCTTCATCTTTCTTACCTAAAACCATTGTTTTTAAATGCACACCACAATATTTTAATGCTTTCTTTGCTTTATTCAAATTTAAAGTAGCTTTTGCTTGTTTCATAAAAGAAGCATCACTTATATCATCAATAATATCAGGTACAACTCCCCATAAACTATCAATATCTCGCTCTGCGCTTTCTAATAATTCATCCTCTAATTCTACAGGCACTTCTACTCCAGCCTGCGTTAGACTGTCATAAACAAATACTTTATTATAGAGCTTAAAGATGTTTTTAACAAAAACATCTGTACTTCTTATTTTAGATGAACGTTTTGGTGCTTTAATTCTTTTAGATTGAGAATGTATACTTAAGGGCATTAAAATAGATAAAACCAAGCTTAAAATCAAAAGCTTCTTTTTACTAAAGGAAAAATACATAAATAGTTGGTTATTAATGATTAATAGCTAATTAACAATTCTATGAAATTATAAAAAAGTAATTAACAGAACAATAAGAAACGATTAAAAGTAGATTATACCTGTTAAGAAGTCATTAAAAAAATACTGCATAAACTAACACCTTTTACGTAGTTTATTCAAAGATGCATTTAATTCGTAACCCAACAATAAAATATTTGAATTAAGCCACAAATAAAACAGCAAAATTAAAAGTCCGCCTATAGAACCATAAAGCTTATTATATTGTCCGAAATTTTCAATATAAAGCCCAAACAAATAAGACGAAAGAATGATAAGTAAGGTTGTAAACAAAGCACCAATAGAAAAGAAATTAGAGTGCTTCCCTTCTTTAGTCCCAAAATAATATAAGGTTGCCGTTGCCAAATAAACCATCATTATAAAAAACAAATATTTTGCAACATTAGCCCAAAAAATACTTTGTGATTCTACATGATACCCTTTATCCTGAAGGGCATCAAACAATTCTTGAACTACATAAATTTGAAAATACCCCAACACAACAATAGTAATTATTAATAAAAACGCTAGTATTAAAGCAATCCCTAAAGCGTATAAATATTGACGAAATACATTACGAGTTAATTGCTCGTGATACGAATTTTCAAAACCAGAAAACACAGCGTTTACACCATTTGCCATTAACGCAATAGATAAAACAAAAACGGATGACAGCAATCCACCACGTTGTGTTTGCTCTATATTTTCGAATATATTTTGAAAGAAAAAATCGGATGTGTTTGGAGGTAAAACTGATTCTAGAAATCTTAAAAATTCAATTTTAAAATCATCAATTGGTATATATGGTATAATAATTAAAACAAATAACAAAAAAGGAAACAATGCCATAAAAAAACTAAATGCAATAGCACTTGCTCTAGTTGTTAAAGCTCCTCTTACAATACCAATAGTGTAAAGTTCTAATAAATCGTAAAACGATAAACCCTCAAGACCGGGTAATTTTATTTTCTTAAAAAAACGCACGAAGACATTTATTACCGGAATTTTACCTAGCTTGTCTTCAATGGGTTTTGTCATCAATAATTTGTATTAAAATAAGTTACTACAAAGTTATTAAATTAAGACCATTATCTTGAATTATAAATAGATTAAAGAAATACGTTAAACCTACAACCTATTTTATAGCTTTTAAGCTTAAATCCATATTATGAACAGAATGTGTTAACGCACCACAAGAAATATAATTTACACCACATTCGGCATAATGTCTAACTGTAGTTTCATTAATGTTTCCAGATGATTCTGTTAAGCATTTATTACCTATTAATTTTACAGCTTTTTTGGTGTCTTCATAATCAAAATTATCAATTAAAATACGGTAAATACCATCGCTTTTTAGAATTTCATTAATCTCATCTAAATCTCTAGCTTCCACCATAATATCTAAATCTCTACCCGTATCTTTTAAATATTGCTTACTCATTTCAATAGCTTTAGTAATACCGCCAGCAAAATCAATATGGTTATCTTTTAACATAATCATATCATACAATGCAAATCTGTGATTTTCGCCACCTCCAATTTTTACTGCCCATTTTTCTAAAACACGAATTCCTGGAGTAGTTTTTCTAGTATCTAAAATCTTAGTATTTGTACCTTCTAACAACTTTACAAACATTCTAGTTTTTGTCGCAATAGCACTCATACGTTGCATAGCGTTCAAAACTGTACGTTCTGCTTTTAAAATAGATTGAGAAGAACCTTCAACATACATAACTATATCGCCGTAAGTTACTTCTGTTCCGTCTTCAATAAGAGTTTCAATCTTTAAGTTTTTATCAACATATGCAAAGACTTTTTTAGCAAAATTAACACCACCAATAATACCTTTATCTTTCACTAAAAGTTTAGCTCTTCCTTTAGCATTTTTTGGAATACATGCCAGCGAACTGTGGTCGCCATCTCCAACATCTTCACGAATAGCATTAGATATGATATGCTTCAATTCGCTATCAAATTGTTCTTGAGTAATCATTATATTAGTTTAGTTATTGCTAAAATAAGAAATAGATTGAGTTTTTAAATTTTTATAATTATGAATTTTAGAACTTTTTATTGTTTAAATTGATTATTGATAGATTGTAAGCACTAATTTTGTTTTATGACAATAAAACTTCTCGCCATTGGAAAAACCGACAATAAGCAACTTGATGCTTTAATTAACGAATATCAAAAACGTTTAGGTTTCTACATTAAATTTAATTTTGAAATTATTCCAGATATTAAAAATGCAAAAAACTTAAGTGAAGCACAGCAGAAACAAAAAGAAGGCGAACTTATTTTAAAGAAACTTAATAATACTGATGTCTTAATCCTTTTAGATGAAAATGGCAAACAATTAGACTCGATTGAGTTTTCAAACTACTTACAAAAACACATGAATTCCGGTATAAAACAATTGGTTTTTGTTATTGGTGGACCTTATGGGTTTTCGCCAGAAATTTATAGTAAAGCCAAAGGAAAACTATCATTATCTAAAATGACATTTTCACATCAAATGGTACGCCTATTTGTTATCGAACAACTTTACAGAGGCTTTACCATCTTAAAAAACGAACCTTATCACCATCGATAAATTAATATTTATGAAAAATTTGTTTGCGTTTTTTTAATTGTATTTCTAAATCTTTTATTGTTCTTTTTACTGAATCTTCGTAATTACTCTCGTTTGATGTAGCAAATATTCTTGGTCCAGGAGCACTTAACTCAATTTTACAAATTTTCCCTTTCGTTTTATCATTATGTTCTACCTCAAAATGAACTTCTGCTTTTATTAACCAATCATACTTTTCATAAAGTAAATCTAGCTTTTCAGTAACATACTCGCTCATAGATTCGCTAGTCGTCATGTGTAAAAATTGAATATTAATTGTCATAGTTTTATTTATTTAATCAAAATTAAAAAAGTTAGCTCTCATTTAAACTGATTTTTATCATAATGTGTGTAATTTTTACTCTAAAAATAGTTTTATATAATTTAAATTTATGAATTTTGATTAAATAAATAAACATTCTATTTTAGATTATTCTAATTCATTAATATTTATGCAACTCGTTTTCGCAACAAACAATCTTAATAAACTAAAAGAAGTTCAATCTTTAATTCCAAATCATATAAAACTTTTAAGTTTAAAGGACATTGGCTGTTTTGAAGAAGTACCCGAAACTCAAAATACTATTGAAGGCAATGCCATACAAAAAGCAGAATATATAAAAACCCATTATGGTTATGATTGTTTTGCAGATGATACGGGTTTAGAAGTTGAAATTTTAAATAATGAACCCGGAGTTTATTCTGCGCGTTATGCTGGTAAGCAACGTGATGCGGATGACAATATGAATAAGCTTTTAGATAATTTAAAAGAACTCAACAACCGAAATGCGCAATTTAAAACGGTTATTGCACTTCAACTTAATAATAAACTAGAAACATTTACTGGCATTTGCAAAGGCGAAATAACTAACACTAAACATGGTGAAAAAGGTTTTGGCTACGACCCTATTTTCAAACCTAAAAATTACAATGAAACTTTTGCGGAAATGAATTTAAGCCTAAAAAATAAAATTGGGCATCGCGGCAAAGCTGTTTCACAACTCATTCAATATTTAAATTCTTAAAAATTAAACACAAAAAACCAAAATTACTGTTGGTGGTTAATATTCTTTATGCTATTTTTAATCTATGACAGAGGATGAAATCGAAAAAGAGAACGCCGCCATAACAAAAGCCTACAAAGAGTTACTAAAAGTAAGCTATAGAACACTTTCTAGTGATGATAAAAAACTAATTAGAAGTGCTTTTGATGTCGCTCTTGATGCGCATAAAACTCAGCGTAGAAAATCTGGTGAAGCTTATATTTTCCATCCTTTGGCTGTTGCAAAAATTGTAGCAGAAGAAATTGGTTTAGACGCCACCTCAATTGCTGCGGCATTACTTCATGATGTTGTTGAAGATAACGAAGATTATTCCATAGATGATATTGAACAATTATTTGGCGAAACGATAGCAAAAATTGTTAACGGTCTTACAAAAATATCTTCGCTTAAAAAAGATATGGATGTATCTCTGCAAGCAGAGAATTTTCGTAAAATGTTGTTGACGCTAAATGATGATGTTCGTGTTATCATTATAAAAATTGCCGACCGACTTCATAATATGCAAACTATGGATTCGATGCGCGCCGACAAGCAAGTGAAAATCGCATCCGAAACCTTATACATATACGCACCATTAGCACACAGAATTGGGCTATATAATATTAAAACCGAACTTGAAGATTTAGGTTTAAAATACACCGAACCAGAAGTCTATAATGATATTCTTGATGAAATTCAAGATAGTAAAGAAGGTCAAGACAAATATATTAAAGAGTTTAGCGATGTTATAAAAAAATCTTTAGACAAAGAGGTTATAGATTATACTATAAAAGGGCGGCCAAAATCTATTTTTTCTATTCGCAGAAAAATGGTAGTACAGGGCGTTTCTTTTGATGAAGTTTACGATAAATTTGCCGTTAGAATTATTTATGAATCTGATGATACGAATGAAAAGTTTTTAGCTTGGAAAATATATTCCATAGTAACCGACCATTTTAGACCAAACCCAATTCGTCTTCGCGATTGGATTTCTTCCCCTAAAACAACAGGATATGAGGCTTTGCACATTACCGTTATGGGACCAAAAGGCAGATGGGTAGAAGTACAAATTCGTAGTGAACGCATGAATGAAATTGCAGAAAAAGGATATGCTGCACACTATAAATACAAACAAGACACCGAAAAAGAGGACAATTTAGAAAGCTGGATAAACAAGCTTCAAGAAGTGCTAGAAAACTCAGACACCAATGCTGTAGATTTTGTAGAACAGTTTAAACTCAACTTGTATTCAAAAGAAATATTTGTTTTTACACCTGCTGGAGAATTAAAATCATTACCAAAAGGAGCGACCTCTTTAGACTTTGCTTTTAGTATTCATACCGAAATTGGAATGAAAACACGAGGTTCTAAAGTAAACGGGAAATTAGTGCCTTTAAGCCACGAATTACAAAGTGGCGACCAAGTAGATATTCTTACAGCAGAAAACGCTAAACCCAATCCTAATTGGCTAGATTATGCAACCACTGCAAGAGCTAGAAGTAAAATAAAATCTGCTTTAAAAGAGAATAGAAAAGAAATAGGAGAAGAAGGCAAAGAGATACTTAGAAGAAAATTAAAACAGCTTAAAATAACGTTAAATGAAGCTTCAATAAATGAATTAGTTAGTTTTTTTAAACTTAAAACTAGTTTAGATTTATTTTACAGAGTTGGTCTTGGCACTATAGATAATCCTATGCTCAAAGACTATGCTTCTTCTAGAAATAATGCTTTAATGACTTTTATTAAAAGTAAAATATCAAGAAAGCAAGCCTTAAAAAAAGAAGATTTAGACAAAGATGAAGTTATTGCTAAATACGATTCGCTAGTATTTGGTAAAGAAGGAGAAAAACTAGATTATAAACTATCTAGTTGTTGCAACCCCATTCCTGGAGATAGTGTTTTTGGATTTTTAACAGTAAATGAAGGTATTAAAATTCATAAAAAAAATTGCCCAAATGCATTGAGTTTACAGTCTAATTATGCATACAGAATTATGCATGCAAAATGGGTAGATTCTTCGCAACAGGAATTTTTAGTCAAAATTATTATTTCAGGAATCGACCATATTGGTTTAGTAAATGATGTTACTAAAATAATTTCTGAGAATATGCATGTAAATATGAAAAGCTTAAGTTTTGATAGTGATGACGGTATTTTTTCTGGCAAAATTAAAATGATTGTAAAAAACAAAACCTTATTAAAAAAGCTCCTAGAAAAACTTAAAAAAATTAATGGCATCGATAAGGTATATAGAGTGTAAAAAAAGTGTAAATTTGCGACGGAAATTATGAATGCAAAGGCAGATACAAAAAACCAAGATATAGTTAAAAGCGTATTTACTAGCTTTTTAGAAGGTAACGGACACCGCAAAACTCCCGAACGTTACGCTATACTCCACGAAATTTATAATAGCAACGAACATTTCGATATTGAGTCTTTATATATCAATATGAAAAACAAAAAGTATCGTGTTTCTCGTGCTACTTTATATAATACTATAGAATTACTTCTAGAATGTGGTTTGGTTAGAAAACATCAGTTTGGAAAAAATCAAGCACATTACGAAAAATCTTATTTCGACAGACAACACGATCATATTATTCTTACTAATACTGGAGAAGTAATCGAATTTTGCGACCCAAGAATTCAATCAATTAAAAAAACAATCGAAGAAGTTTTCGATATAGAAATCACTAATCATTCACTTTATTTTTACGGAAATAGAAAATCAACCAAATAACTAACTTTTACAATGGCAGTAGATTTACTACTAGGATTACAATGGGGAGACGAAGGCAAAGGAAAAATTGTTGACGTTCTTACATCCAACTACAACATTATTGCACGTTTTCAAGGTGGACCTAACGCGGGACATACTTTAGTTTTTAATGGACGGAAACATGTATTACATACTATTCCTTCAGGAATTTTTCATGATGATACAAAAAATTTAGTTGGTAACGGTGTCGTTATCGATCCTGTTATTTTCAAAAAAGAACTAGATAAACTAGAAGAGCAAGGTGTAGATTACAGAAAATCGTTACTTATTTCTCGTAAAGCACATATTATTTTACCAACACACCGCTTATTAGATGCCGCTAGTGAAGCTGCAAAAGGAAAAGCTAAAATTGGTTCTACCTTAAAAGGAATTGGTCCAACATATATGGATAAAACAGGTAGAAATGGTATTCGTGTAGGTGATTTAGAATTAACTAATTGGAAAGAAAAATATAGAGTTTTAGCAAATAAGCACGAATCTATGGTTTCTTTTTATAATGTTGACATACAATATAATTTAGTTGAATTGGAAGAAGAATTTTTTGAAGCTGTAAAAGTTTTAAAATCTTTAAAATTCATAGATTCTGAAGAATATATTTATCAAGCTCAAAAATCTGGACAAACCATTTTAGCTGAAGGCGCACAAGGTTCGTTATTAGATATTGATTTTGGAACATATCCATTTGTAACATCTAGTAACACAACTGCTGCTGGAGCTTGTACAGGTTTAGGGGTTGCTCCAAACCAAATTGGCGAGGTATTTGGTATTTTTAAAGCCTACACAACTCGCGTTGGCTCTGGACCTTTTCCTACTGAATTATTTGATAATGATGGTGAAACTATGGGGCGAGTTGGTAACGAATTTGGCGCAACTACTGGTCGTTCACGTCGATGTGGGTGGCTAGATTTAATTGCGTTAAAATATGCATGTCAAGTAAATGGTGTCACTCAATTAATGATGATGAAAGGCGATGTGCTTTCTGGTTTTAAAACCTTAAAAGTATGTACAGCTTATAAATATAAAGGCGAAGTAATACATCATTTCCCTTATAATATTGAGTCAGAAAATATTGAACCAATTTATACAGATTTTAGTGGTTGGAATGAAGATTTAACCGAAATGTCGGAAGCTTCACAATTACCAAAAGCATTAAACGAGTATATTGAATTTTTAGAAAAAGAACTTGAAATTCCTATTACAATTGTTTCTGTTGGCCCAGATAGAAAACAAACAATTTTTAGGAATAAATAAACATTAAAATCATTATAATTAAACTAAAAAGGCTACATTTTCATGTAGTCTTTTTCTTTATATTTGTTTTGTGAACGATTTAAACTTTAATGTATTTAATTTTATAATTATTTTTGGAGTAATTCACGGAGTAATTTTTAGTTTAATTGTTCTTACCCGAAAAAAACATATCACTAACAATACTTTTTTTCTCGCTCTAGTA
>CAZLXG010000048.1:0-14876 GCA_964563585.1 uncultured Flavobacteriaceae bacterium
TTTACAATCTATATTTAACCTTGCTTTTTTATGTATTCTTCTTCTTAGTTTCTCTTGCAAGCAAAAAGAAGAAAAAAAATTAAGTAAAGATGAATTATTTGCAAAAGCTAAAGAAATTCATGAGCGTGTAATGACATTAGATACACATTGTGATATTAATGTTTCTAATTTTACTGACTCAATTAATTACTCACAAGAACTTGATAATCAAGTAAATCTTCCAAAGATGATTAAAGGAGGATTAGATGTACCTTGGTTTATAGTATATACTGGTCAGGATTCATTAACCGATGAAGGTTATGCCAAAGCTTATGAGAATGCTATGTCTAAATTTAATGCAATTCATAAATTATGTAATGAAATTGCTCCAGAACAAATCGGTTTAGCAACTACTTCACAAGAAGCCAGAGATATTTATGCTTCAGGTAAAAAGGTAGCAATGATTGGTATAGAAAATGGATATCCTATAGGTACAGATATTAGTCGTGTAAAACAATTTTATGATCTTGGAGCAAGATATATGTCATTGTCCCATAATGGTCATAGTCAATTATGTGATTCTAATACCGGTGAAGAAGATAATGTATGGTTACACAATGGTGTAAGCGAATTAGGCAAGCAAGTAATTGCTGAAATGAACAAATACGGAATGATGATTGATGTATCTCACCCATCTAAAAAATCTATGAAAGATATGATAGAGTTATCTAAAGCACCTATTATAGCGTCTCACTCCTCAGCCAGAGCATTATGTGAGCATAGTAGAAACTTAGATGACGAGCAGTTACAATGGATGAAAGAAAATGGAGGCGTTGTACAAACAGTAGCTTTTAAAACTTATATAAACAAAGACAAACAAGAAGCTAGAAATGAAAAATTAAAAGAAATTCAGCAAAAAATTGCAGATTCACTAAAAGTAACATGGATAACTTCTTGGAAAGACTTTGATAATTTAACTGATGAGCAGAAAACTGATTTTAGAAAAAACAGAAGAAACATAATGAAGCTTGCAGATGAAGCAGCAGAAGAAATGCAAGACATACCAGATAATGTTAATGTTGCAGATTTTGTTGATCACATTGACTATTTAGTTGAAAAAATGGGATTAGAACATGTTGGCATAAGTAGTGATTTTGATGGTGGTGGCGGTGTTGAAGGCTGGAACGACGCTTCAGAAACTTTAAATGTTACCATAGAGCTTGTAAAACGAGGTTATACAGAAGAAGAAATTAATAAACTTTGGAATGGTAACCTTTTAAGAGTATTGGATGAAGTACAAAAAATTGCTAAAAAAATCCAGAAAGCAGGATAATTTTAATAACATTAAAAATAAAAGCCAGCTTAATAAGCTGGCTTTTTTAATCTTTTTTATTAAAACCATAAAATAATTGCCCGAAAAAGCTTTTTGGCATAATTTCATCTCCTTTATAACCTAAAGTTATAGAGCCACTTTCTTTTGGAATATAATTAGTTTTAAAAATATAATCCCAAATGCTTAAACTAATCCCGAAGTTTACACCATAGCTTTTATCTTTAGGTAAAGTATATGCATGATGGTATAAATGCATTACAGGATTGTTAAATATATACTTTAAAAACCCATAACTAAGCTTAACATTTGAATGGTTTAAATGTCCAATAGTAATAGCAATAAAATGAACAATATATGCTTGCTCTGGCTCAAAACCACCTAAAAGCATAACCGCAAAAATCTTTAAAGGTTTGTAGAAAATATTTTCCATCCAATGGTAACGTAAATGAGCTGCAAACCCCATTTCTTTTACTGAATGATGTACTTTATGAAACTTCCATAAAACATTAAACCGATGCAATAACACATGGGTAAGCCACTGAACAAAATCTAATAGAATAAAGAATATTAATAACTGAAACCATTGTGGCAATTGAGATAAATTGATTAATGTGAGTGATTTAATTGAAACTCCAAAATTTAAAAACAACAATCCTAAGCATTTATAGGCGCCACTTATTATAATAGTGAAAATAAAAAAATTAAAAAACATATAAAAAGCATCCAACCAAAAATCTTTTCTAAAAATTGATTGATTTTTCCGCCACGGAAACACTATTTCTAAACCCCAAACTACAATTGAAATTAAAATTAAACCCCAAAAGTAGTTGTTATACCAAGACACATCAAATATAATTGAACGCCATGTCCAATTTAATGTACCGCTTATTGCATTTATAAATTGTTCTAAGTAATTCATTTAATATTCTAAAAGTGATTTTAAAGCGGCTTCAAATTTATTTTTAGAAAGATACTGCTGTTCTAATTGACTATCAAAAGGAATAGGTGTTTCCATGCTTGCTACACGTTTTACTGGCGCATCAAGATGTTCAAAACAATGTTCCATAATAAGAGCCGAAATATCGCTCGCCATACCGCCAAATAGAGAATCTTCTTGTAGTATAATTGCTCTTCCTGTCTTTTTTACTGAAGTATAAATAGCTTCAGTATCTAAAGGTTGAAGTGTTCTTAAATCAATAACATCAGCGTTTATAGATTCATTTTTATCTAACGTTTCTAATACCCAATGTACCGCAGCGCCGTAACAAATTATAGTTACATCGTTGCCTTCTTTTAAAACTGAAGCCTTACCAAATGGTAATGTGTAATAATCTACAGGAACTTCTTGACGAGTATTTCTATACAAAGCTTTATGTTCAAAAAATAACACAGGATTTGGGTCGTTAATTGCGGTTGCTAATAACCCTTTTGCATCATACGGAAATGCTGGGTATACCACTTTTAAACCTGGTGTTTTGGTAAACCACGCCTCATTAGTTTGCGAATGAAATGGTCCAGCAGCAACACCGCCCCCACAAGGCATCCTAATAACAACATCAGCGTTCTGATTCCATCTGTAATACGATTTTGCTAAATAATTTACCAACGGATTAAAACCAGAAGTTACAAAATCGGCAAACTGCATTTCTACAACACTTTTTATTCCAGCTATTGAAAGCCCCATAGCTGCTTCTATTATTGCAGATTCGCAAATGGGTGTATTTCTAACTCTATCTTTACCAAATTCTTCAATAAATCCATTCGTAATTTTAAATGCGCCGCCATATTCAGCAATATCTTGTCCCATAATAACTAAGTCATTATGTTTCTGCATACTTTGCTTTAAGGCATCAGAAATAGCATCAATAAAACGTGTTTCTTTCGCTTCTGAATTACATCTAAATTCTTGATATATAGATTTTTGATATACATCATTTAACTCATTCGTTTCATTAGAAATGATATTATTTTCTTTAAAAGCAATATCTAAATGCTCATTAATTTCATGTATAATATTCTTTTTAATTTTTACTTCTTCAGCTTCGGCTAAAAACCCTTTATTTTTTAAAAATGATTGAAAATTAATTAAAGGGTCTTTTTTTGCCCACGTATCCATTAGCTCTTGCGGAACATATTTTGTACCACTCGCCTCTTCATGCCCTCGCATTCTAAAGGTTTTAAACTCTAAAAGCACTGGTCTTGGATTTTCTCTAACACTTTCTGCAATATCTTTTACTTTTGTATAAACTTCAATAATATTATTACCATCAATAATGTGTGCTTCCATCCCATAACCCAAAGCTCTATCTGCAATATCTTTACATTTATACTGTTCCCTTGTTGGAGTTGATAAGCCATAACCGTTATTTTCAACACAAAATAAAACGGGTAAGCTCCACACAGAAGCCACATTTAAAGCTTCATGAAAATCGCCTTCACTTGTTCCGCCTTCGCCTGTAAAAACAGCAGTAACTTCTTTAGTGTTTTTCAATTTACTAGCCAATGCAATACCATCTGCAACACCAAGTTGCGGACCAAGATGCGAAATCATCCCAATGATTTTATACTGCTGAGTTCCGAAATGGAACGACCTGTCTCTACCTTTTGTAAAACCAGAAGCCTTGCCTTGCCATTGCCCAAATAATCTATATAACGGAATCTTTCTAGTTGTAAAAACACCCAAGTTTCTATGCATTGGTAAAATATATTCGTCTTGTTGCATAGCCAAGGTTACTCCAACCGAAATAGCTTCTTGACCAATACCAGAAAACCATTTACTTATTTTTCCTTGACGTAAAAGAATTAACATCTTTTCTTCTATCAATCTTGGTTTTAGCATACATTTATAAAGTTGTAAAAGTGTGCTATCTTCAAGATTTTCAGCATTATACTTAATGTTAAATAAGTCAGCTGTTTTATCCATAAAATTATAGTTGAGTAATTTTATCAAATATAGTATAAAATGACTTCATCCATAAAAATGTTATATAAAAAACTAGGTATAAAAAATTTACATTGTTTTTGTACATTTGTAAGACATACACATAAATTTATTACCATGAGTGCAATACCAAGTGTTAATTTATCTGATTTTATTTCGAATGATTCTACAAGAAAACAAAACTTTGTTGATGCTATAGGAAAGGCATATGAAGAAATAGGTTTTGTAGCTTTAAAAGGTCATTTTTTAGATGATGAATTAGTTGATAAATTATATTCAGAAATTAAGAGTTTCTTCAGTTTACCAATTGAAACTAAACATAAATATGAAATACCAGAAATTGCTGGTCAACGTGGTTATATTTCCTTTGGAAAAGAAAGTGCAAAAGGTAAAAAAGAAGGCGATTTAAAAGAGTTTTGGCATTTTGGACAGTATGTTGAAAACAATGAAAAATTAAATGCTGAATACCCAAAAAATGTTAGTGTAGAAGAATTACCTGGTTTTAATGAAGCTGGAAAAGAAGCTTATAGAATGCTAGAAAAAACAGCAAAATATGTATTACGTGCTTTGGCTTTACATTTAGGCATAGAAGAAACTTATTTTGATAACTATATTCATAACGGAAACTCTATTTTAAGACCTATACATTATCCACCAATAAAAGAAGAACCTAAAGAAGCTGTACGGGCAGCGGCACATGGAGATATTAATTTAATAACGCTTTTAATGGGAGCGCAAGGCAAAGGGTTGCAGGTTCAAAATAATGCTGGCGAATGGCTAGATGCCATTGCAGAACCAGATGAATTGATGATAAATGTTGGAGATATGCTTTCTAGACATACCAATAACAAATTAAAATCGACTATACACCGCGTGGTAAATCCACCAAAAGAACTTTGGGGTTCATCGCGTTATTCCATTCCTTTTTTCATGCATCCTATTAGTGATATGAAATTAGATGTATTAGAAAGCTGTATTGATGAAAATAATCCTAAAGATTTTGATAATATTACCGCAGGAGAGTATCTAAATGAGCGTCTTATAGAACTTGGTCTTATAAAAAAATAAATTAGTAATGGATTTACACGGCCAATTAAAAAACCTTTTTCCGGAACATGTTGAAGAAGTTTCAAATGAAACTGTAACCGAAAACAATTTATGGATGCAAGATGCTCCTATAATTTGTAAATATGAAAAGCGAAAAGGAAAACCAATCACTATTCTTGAAGGTTATACAGGCTCGAATAAAGATTTTAAAGTTTTAGCTAAAGAAATTAAAACGAAACTTAGTGTTGGCGGTAGTTTTAAAAATGATAAAATCATTATTCAAGGTGATTACCGAGATAAAATTATGCAAATGCTAAAAGACAAAGGCTTTAATGTAAAACGTGTTGGAGGATAATTTTATGAGTAAAAAACCACTTCATATCACAAACGGAACGTCGTTAACTAATTATTTAAATGACTTAAATGTTAAAGGTGAAATGCTTACATGGCAAGGTATGCTTTGTGAAGGACCAACTATTGAAGACGTAAATTCTGAAGAATTTTTAAATGTTAGAGCTAAGTTTTTTAGTTCCTTTTATAATATAGATTTAGATATTGATACTATTATAAGCGAGTTAGATGTATTAAACCATACTGAAAATTATACTGAAATTAATCTTTGGTTTGAATACGATTTGTTTTGCCATATTAATATGCTAGCGGTTATTAAATTGCTTCAACAAAAACAGTTTAATCTTCCTATTTATTTAATATGTAGCGGACGTGTTGAAGGCAGTAGTAATTTAAAAGGATTGTCTGAATTATCGTCAAAACAATTAAGAAATCATTATAAAAATAAGATAAAATTAACATCAGAAGACTTACAATTGGCAGTTACACTCTGGGGAATATATTGTGGTAAAGACCATAATTTGTTTAAACCCTTTATTGTACAAAGTTCATCTTTTAATTATTTAAGTAATTGCTTAAAAGCTCATTTAGAGCGTTTTCCAGACAATGTAAGTGGGTTAAATATTTTTGAACGCAACATTTTAGAAATTGTTAAAAATAACACTATAAAATCGAAACATCATTTATTGGGCTATACCTTAAACTATCAAGGTTACTACGGTTTTGGGGATATGCAAATATCTAGAATTATAAAAAAATTGTGTATTTTTTTCAATGAAAAGGAAGATAGCTTAATGCTCAACAGAAAAGGACATGACGCTTTAATCGGGCAGCATAATTTTTTATCAGAAATTGATAATAATATTATTTATGGAGGTGTTGAAAAATTTGAATTTCAATTTAATAAAGAAGAAAATAAGTTAATAAAAACTATAATAAATGTCCATTAAAAACTCTGAATTAATTTTAAATCCAGATGGTAGTGTATATCATCTTAATTTAAAACCAGAACATATATCAAACACCATTATTTTTGTTGGTGACCAAAATCGTGTAGAGAAAGTAACCAAACATTTTGACATCATTGAGTTTGAAACACAAAAAAGAGAGTTTAAAACACAAACTGGCGTTTATAAAGGAAAGCGCATAACCGTTATGTCTACTGGTATTGGTCCAGATAATATAGATATTGTAATTAATGAATTGGACGCTTTGGTTAATATAGATTTAGAAACTAGAAAACCAAAAGAAAAGCTTACCAGTTTAAATATTATTAGAGTTGGTACTTCGGGTTCATTACAGAAAGATATTCCTGTGGATTCTTTTGTTTTAAGTTCGCATGGCTTAGATTTAAACGGCATGCTTCACTTCTATCAAATAGAACCTGTTTGTAATCCAAGTATTGAAGATGCATTTATAGCACATACTAATTGGAATCAAAACAAAGCAAGACCTCTCATAATTAAAAATAGTGAATCTCTAGCAAAAAGGTTTTTAAGTAATGTAATGTTCACAGGCTTAACGGCAACCGCTGGAGGCTTTTATGGACCACAAGGTCGTGTGTTGAGATTACCTGTTGAAGACGCTTCTTTAAATAACAAAATGGATTCATTTAATTTTAATGGGTTATCCATTACTAACCTAGAAATGGAAACATCAGCTATTTATGGACTTTCAAAATTATTAGGGCATAATGCTGTATCGCTTAATGCAATTATTGCAAATAGAGCTAATGGAACTTTTAGTGAAAACCCAAGTGAAGTTGTAGAAAACCTAATTAAATACACCTTAGATAAAATATAGTAAACAGATTGATTTAATGAAGAAAGTAAATATTGGAGGTGTTCCAGAGCACTTTAATTTAGCATGGTACTTAACATTAAAAGAAGGCAAATATAAAGAAGAAGGTATTAATTTAAGATGGCACGATTACTCTGGAGGTACTGGAGCTATGTGTAAGGCACTTCGAGAAAAAAAAATTGATATTGCTGTAGTTCTTACGGAAGGTGTTATAAAAGATATTATAGCCGGCAACCCAAGTAAAATTGTACAAACTTTTGTACAAACACCTTTAATTTGGGGTATTCATCTTGCTCACGATTCACCATATAAAACTATTGAAGATTTAAAAGGCAAAAAAGCTGCTATTAGTAGATTTGGTTCGGGTTCTCATCTAATGTCTTATATAAACGCACAAAACAATAATTGGGATTTAAAAAATGATTTGAATTTTGAAGTCATTAAAAATTTAGATGGAGCTATTGAAGGTTTAACCAACGGAAATGCAGATTATTTTTTATGGGAAAAATTCACAACAAAACCACTTGTTGATAATGGTACATTTAGGTATATTGGTAATTGTCCGTCTCCATGGCCATGTTTTGTAATTGCAGTTAGAGAAGATTTTATAGAAAACAATAAAGAAGAACTTCAAACCATTTTAGCAATAATCAACAATACATCAGTAGAATTTAAAGATATTCCTAGTATTGATAAAACCATAGCTAACCGTTATAAACAACGGCTTGAAGATGTACAAGAATGGTTAAACTTAACCGAATGGTCTCAAGAGCTTATTGATAAAAAAACCATCATGAATACCCAGAAGCAACTACATGCTTTAAATATTATTCCAGAAATTGTGAATTATGAAGTTTTAACATATAAACTTTAAAATCTTAAATAAATGTTAATATATAATCATTAAACCAATCTATATATCTATTTTTACATTTCAAAAATTTATAAAATGAAAAAACTCCTTATTTTATCTTGTGCATTAATTTTAGTCTTTGGATGCAAAGAAGAACCGAAAGATTACGTAACCTTATCTGGTAAAATTACTGATAAAAGCAGTGATTCTATAGTAATAAGAACTCGTGAATACACAAAAACAATAAAAGTAAATAAAGATGGAACTTTTAGTGATACTTTAAATGTTGAAACTGGAACTTACAATCTTTATGACGGAAATGAATCTACATCTTTATTTCTTAAAAATGGTTTTGATTTAAATATAACTTTAGATACAAAACAATTTGATGAAACAATTAAATATTCTGGTATTGGTGCTGAAACTAGTAATTATTTAGCTAAAAAAGCATTGATGGAAGAATCTCTTTATCCACCAAGTCTTTTTGATTTTGATGAAACCAATTTCAACTCTGAAACTACTCGAATTCATAGCAAGTTAAGTGGGTTTTTAGAAGAAAATAAAAATATAGATTCTACTTTATATTCAAAGGAGAAAAATAATATTGATAATTTTAAAACTAAAATTACTGAAGCTTACAAAAAAGGGAAAGAAAGAGCGGAAGCAAGAGCAGCTGAATTTGCAGATTTTATTGGTAAACCTTCACCTAATTTTGAAAACTATGAAAACTTCAAAGGGGGAACAACATCATTAAAAGATTTAAAAGGAAAATATGTTTATGTAGATATTTGGGCAACTTGGTGTGGACCGTGTTTGCGTGAAGTACCATCACTTAAAGAAATTGAAAAAGAATACCATGATAAAAACATAGAATTTGTAAGTATCTCTGTAGATAACGGAAGAGGTTATAAAGACAAATCTGCTGTTGCTGCTAAAGAAGGTTGGAAAACAATGATAGCTGACAAAGAATTAGGAGGTATTCAATTATTTGCTGATAATGCATGGAAATCTGATTTTGTTACAGGTTACAAAGTTCAAGGTATTCCGCGTTTTATATTAATAGACCCAAACGGAAATACGGTTAGTGCTGACGCACCAAGACCTTCGAGTCCTAAATTAAAAGAATTATTTAATTCGTTAGGTATATAAAATTAAATATTATTGAATAAAAAAAGCCGCAATTAGCGGCTTTTTTTATTCTTGTGTATTGAAATCTTCATCATTAATTTCTTCTTCTGGAAGTTCAGGTTGCTTAAATAAATCTAAATACGCTTCACCTAAATATTCTATTACATGACTTGCAATTAAGCTCTGGTACCCAAAATCTTCAATAGCGATGTCTGCCGACTTCCCATGTAAATACACACCAAACACCGTTGCATTTAAAGGATTGTAGTCTTGAGAGATTAATCCAGTAATAATTCCTGTTAATACATCTCCGCTTCCAGCAGTTGCTAATCCTGGATTTCCCGTAGAATTTATATATAACTTATCTTCAAATACAGTAATAGTATTTGCGCCTTTAATTACAATTATTACTTTATACTTTTTTGAAAAAGCCTTTACTTTTTTTAGTTTATCAAAATCATCTTTCCATTTGCCTATTAAACGTTCCAACTCTTTGGGGTGTGGTGTTAAAACAGTATTCTTAGGTAATAATTTCAATAAAACCTTCTTTTTAGACAACATATTAATACCATCAGCATCAATAACCAAAGGAACTTTATTTTGTTTTAAAAAGGTTTCAAAAGCAGAAACAGTTTTAGCGTTTGTACCAATTCCTACTCCAATTCCTATAACAGTTGGTGTAATATCAAAATCTATTTTTGAAATAAATTCCTCGTTCTCATCAGTAATTACCATGGCTTCTGGAAAAGACGACTGTAAAATCATATATCCACATTTTGGTATATATGCAGTGATTAAACCTACTCCAACAGATAAAGCTGCTCTACTAGCTAAAGTTACTGCTCCTATTTTTCCGTAACTACCACCAATTATTAAACTATGTCCAAATTGTCCTTTATGAGCAAATTTTTCTCTAGGAATATACATTGGTAAAACCTCATATTTACCTATTAAATCAGACTCTGTATTAGTGTTGAGTAAAAACTCTTGGTCTAAATCAATATTTAAAATCTCCCATTGTACTGTGTATTTTGCTGTATCTGGTAAAAAGAACACCATTTTTGCAGATGCAAAACTTAAGGTGTAACCCGCCCAAACAACACTGTCTTCATCTTTAGGGACATTTTCTGTACTTAAACCAGATGGGATATCTATTGATAATGTAAACGCTTTTGTTTCTCTAAAATGTAAAAACAAATTCTTAACCCATTCATCTACAGGTCGGTTTAAACCAATACCAAAAACAGCATCAACAATAACATCATCATGATGTATTTCAGGAAAATCTTCAGAACAACTTAAAAGCGTTGGCCATTTTTTAGTAACATTTTTAATTCTATCGTAATTAATTAAAAAATCTTTCGAACGTTTATCACTACAATTAACTACATACGCAATCACATTATAGCCATGTATAATTAAATGTCTAGCCAATACTAATCCATCACCTCCATTGTTTCCAATACCACAAAACACATGAATAGGCACTTGTGCACCTTGCATTCGGAAATCCAACCAATTAAATAATTGAATTCCTGCACGTTCCATCAAATCGGTAGAAGATATTTTTTGGCGTTCTGCTGTTAATTTATCGCCTTCGTATATTTGTTCTTTCGAAAATATTTTCATTTCTATTATTGATTTTTCAGTTCTTTATATCTATACCAAGTTTTTTTAAAATAAAATTGACACTATATAAGAATACTGTAAAAAATTATTATTTGTTTTTTTATTAGGCTAAAAGTAATACTTTTGAATAGTATTATTAAGAATATAAATGAATCTTTTAAACCAAAATATTAGCGATATTATTCCTTTTTCATCTAAAGGAACAACATCTTTTTTGGGAACAACTACAAATATTAAAACCCTTTGGGGTTATTAGTTATATATTCTTCAGGCTATCTTTGTAATTATTTTAATTGCACTTTCTTAAATTACTTATTTAAATATTAATTCATTAAAAAATGAAGGTTTTAAAATTTGGAGGAACTTCAGTAGGTTCTTCAAAAAACATAAATAAAGTTATAAGCATTTTAGATTCTTATGCAAAAATCGACTCCGTAATTTGTGTAGTATCAGCAGTTGGCGGTATTACAGATAAGCTATTATTATCAGGTAAACAAGCACAAAATAAAGACACTAGTTTTATAGAAACATATAATTTGATTAAGGAAATTCATTTAAATATTATTAATGAATTAAACCCAAAACAAAACGATGCAATTTTAAGTTATATTGAAAATAAACTAGCTGAATTAAAAAACTTATTAGACGGTATTTATTTGATAAACGAATTATCACCAAAAACATCTGATAAATTAGTGAGTTTTGGCGAGTTGATGTCTTCGTCTATTATAGCAGAAACGATGAGAAATCATGGCTTCTCAACTGAACGAAAAAATTCGCAAGAGCTAATTATTACAAATTCTAATTTCTCAAAAGCTGAAGTAAATTATAGCATTACAAATAAAAATATTCAAAATTATTTTAAAACGGCTACGCAACAAATAACAATTATGCCTGGGTTTGTTTCAAATTCTGAACATGGAGAACAAACAACTTTAGGTCGTGGTGGCTCCGATTTTACTGCGGCTTTAATAGCTGCAGCTTTAAATGTTGAGCAATTAGAGATTTGGACAGATGTTAGCGGTATGTACACTACTAACCCAAAATTGGTTAAACAAGCCTATCCAATTGATAAAATATCATATCAAGAAGCTATGGAATTATCGCATTTTGGAGCCAAAGTTTTATATCCACCAACAGTTCAGCCTGTGTTAGATTTAGAAATTCCAATTCATATTAAAAATACGTTAGAACCTGAAGCCGTTGGAACTATTATTTCAAATGATGCAGAAACGACTTCAAATCCCATAAAAGGAATAAGTAATATTAATGACATTGCGCTTTTAACCCTTCAAGGTAGTGGAATGATTGGGATCCCTGGATTTTCAAAACGTTTATTTGAAACATTATCACAAGAAAAAATAAACATCATTTTAATTACACAAGCATCGTCTGAACATTCAATATGTTTAGGTATAAATAAAAATGATGTTGAAATTGCAAAAATGGCTATTGATGTTGCTTTTGAAAATGAGATAGCACTGCATAAAATAGACCCAATAATTGTTGAAAAAAATCTTTCAATTATTGCTCTTGTAGGTGATAACATGAAAAATCATCAAGGTATTAGCGGTAAAATGTTTAGTACTTTAGGAAAGAATAATATTAATATTAGAGCTATTGCACAAGGTGCTTCAGAAAAAAATATATCTACAGTAATCTCTGAAAAGGATGTAAAAAAGGCATTAAATACATTACATGAACAGTTTTTTGAAACAAAAACTAAACAATTAAATGTATTTATTACTGGCGTTGGTAATGTTGGAGAGAAGCTTGTTGAACAAATAAAGCAGCAAAAAGAATATTTAAAAGACAATCTGAAAATTAATTTACGTGTAACTGGATTATCAAATTCCAGAACCATGGTTTTTAATGAAGATGGTATTGATTTAAACACTTGGAAAGACGATTTAAAAGAAGGAGAAAAAGCGACTTTAGAAGGCTTTTTTGAGAACACTAAAGCATTAAACTTGCGTAACAGTATATTTGTTGATGTTACGGCAAATGCAGTTGTTGCAGATTTATACGCAAAATACCTACGTCAAAGTATTGGTATAGTTGCATGCAATAAAATTGCTTGTTCAAGTAATTTTGAAAATTATAGTTTATTGAAGCGTTTGTCTCTTAAATATAACGCACCATATCTGTTTGAAACCAATGTTGGAGCAGGTTTACCTATAATCGACACTCTAAATAATTTAATTGCATCTGGCGATAAAATAAACTCTATTCAAGCCGTTTTATCGGGTAGTTTAAATTTTGTTTTTAATAATTTTAATGACACTACTAAATTTTATGATGTTGTTAAACAAGCCGCAGCAGAGGGTTATACTGAGCCTGACCCAAGAATAGATTTAAGTGGAGTTGATGTGGCTAGAAAAATATTAATTTTAGCTAGAGAAAGTGGTACAGAAATGAATTTAGAAGATATTGATAACACATCGTTTTTATCTAAATCTGGATTGAAAAGTGATTCTGTAGATGATTTTTATAAGACTTTAATTGAAGACGAAGCTCATTATCAGAACTTATACGCTTCCGCGAAAGCGAAAAATTGTCAACTTAAATATGTAGCGCAATTTAATAAAGGAAAAGCAAGTGTTAGCTTGCAAGAAATTCCTGAAGGACATCCATTTTATAATTTAGAAGGAAGCGATAATATTGTTATGTTTTACACACAACGTTACTCACAACAACCTATGATTATTAAAGGTGCGGGAGCTGGTGCAGATGTTACTGCATCTGGGTTATTTGCCGATATAATTAGATTAGGAAACGATTAATATGAATGAAATAAAAATATTTTCACCAGCTACAGTAGCCAATGTTTCTTGTGGCTTTGATGTATTGGGTTTTTGTTTGGATAGTGTTGGCGATGAAATGATTATTCGAAAAACACCTAAAAAAGGTATTCATATAACAAAAATTGAAGGTTTTGATTTGCCTTTTGAAGCTGAATTAAATGTTGCTGGTGTTTCCGCTTTAGCCATGTATGAAGCTGCAAAACCAGATTGCGGATTTGAAATTGAAATATATAAAAATATAAAACCAGGAAGCGGTATTGGTAGCAGTGCGGCAAGTGCAGTTGGTAGTGTTTTTGGAATGAACGAACTTTTAGGAAAACCATACAACAAAACAGAATTAACTCAATTCGCTATAAAAGGCGAAGCATTAGCGAGTAAATGTGAGCATGCCGATAACTTAGCTCCTGCTCTATTTGGTGGTTTTACATTAGTAAAAAGCATATCGCCAGTAAAAATTTTGCAAATACCAACACCTAATAATTTATACGCAACAATTATTCATCCGCAAATAGAAATTAAAACATCAGAATCTAGAGCTATTTTACCAAAAGAAATACCGCTACAAAATGTTATTACACAATGTGCAAATGTAGGTAGTTTAATTCATGGTTTACATACAAGTGATTACGAGTTAATACAAAATTCATTGCACGATGTCGTTATAGAACCATATAGAAGTAAACTGATTCCTCATTTTGATAAAGTAAAAAATGTGGCTTTACAAAATGGTGCTTTGGGTACTGGAATTTCAGGTTCAGGTCCTTCTATTTTTTCTTTATGTGAAGGATTAGAAAATGCTATAAATGTGAAAGTTGCAATTGAAAACGTATATAAAAACACCAATATTGATTTTGATATTCATGTGTCGAAAATTAATACTGAAGGTATTAAAATAATTAACAATGAATAACGTCATTGCGAATCACACTTTTTGTGTGATGTGACGCAATCTGCTTATCATTAACTAGGATTAAAAAGATTACCACGCTTTATTGTATTACGCTCGTAATG
>CAZLXG010000048.1:14976-16386 GCA_964563585.1 uncultured Flavobacteriaceae bacterium
TGACAAATAAAAATAATTAATGAATTACTACAGTTTAAATAAACAAGCACCAAACACATCTTTTAAAGATGCGGTTATAAAAGGGTTAGCACCAGATAAAGGCTTATACTTTCCTGAAAGTATCACGCCATTACCAAAGTCCTTTTTTGATAATATTGATAATCTAACATATTCAGAAATGGCTTTTGAAGCCATTAAACAATTTGTTTTGCCTGAAATACCAGAAGACATTTTAAAAACAATTGTTAAAGACACATTATCATTTGATTTTCCTGTTGTAAAACTTAACGAGAACATCTCTACTTTAGAATTGTTTCATGGCCCAACCATGGCGTTTAAAGATGTAGGAGCGCGTTTTATGGCACGTTGTTTAGAGTATTTTCAGGATAACGAAAATGAAGTTACTGTATTAGTGGCGACTTCTGGTGATACTGGTGGCGCAGTAGCCAATGGTTTTTTAGGTGTAAAAGGTGTTAACGTGGTTATCCTCTACCCTAGCGGAAAAGTTAGCGATATACAAGAAAAGCAATTAACAACGCTTGGTCAAAATATTAAAGCATTAGAAGTAAACGGTACGTTTGATGATTGTCAAGCTATGGTGAAAACCGCTTTTTTAGATGAAGAATTAACTAGCCAAATTCAGCTAACATCAGCAAACTCAATTAATGTAGCGCGTTGGTTGCCACAATTATTCTACTTTATGTTTTCGTACAAGCAATTACATAATGAGCATGAAAATATTGTATTTTCTATACCTAGTGGGAATTTCGGAAATGTTTGCGCTGGTATAATGGCACAACAATTAGGTTTGCCAATAAAGCATTTTATAGCATCTAATAATCAAAACAATGTGGTTACTAGATATTTAGAAACTCAATCATACGAACCAAAACCATCGGTACAAACAATTAGTAATGCAATGGATGTTGGCGCACCAAGTAATTTTATTCGTATTCAAGAAATATATAAAAACAGCTTTGAAACGTTGAAAGATAATGTAACGTCTTACAGTTTTTCAGATGATGAAACGAGAGAAGCTATGTTAGAAATTTACAATAAGTTTAATTATGTAGCAGATCCACATGGTGCAGTTGGCTATTTAGGCTGTAAAGCATATTTAGAAAATCATCCAAATACTCATTGTGTGTTTCTTGAAACTGCACATCCAACTAAGTTTCTTGATGTGGTTGAAGAAGTTATTAAAGAAAAACAATCACTTCCTGTACAAATTGAAGCTGTAATGGGTAAAGAAAAAGTATCAATTTTAATTGAAACTTATGAAGATTTAAAATTGTTTTTACTAAAAAACTAATCAAATACAAATAATTAGATAAAAACAATAAACCTATTCAATTACGAGGTATGTCGTTTTTTTGGAGTCAATGGATTGGAAAATATCACAATCATGAA
>CAZLXG010000049.1:0-15858 GCA_964563585.1 uncultured Flavobacteriaceae bacterium
CACTCCCGAAAGAACTGGATTTTGAATCCAGCGCGTCTACCAATTCCGCCACTTGAGCGTTTTAGAAGGGCAAAAATAATTGTTTTTTATTTAATTGTCCTAAAATTAGACTCTAATATGCTTTTTAGGTAAAAATAAATGTCTAAATTTGCACTTCGTTTTTAATGAAGTGCTGTTTTTGCACTATAAAACAACCTGTTAAGTATGCCAATTGTTATCACAGAAGCTAAAATTTTTGCATGTACACAAAGTAAAGTTCTTGGGGAGAAAATAGCTAAGGCATTTGGGACAGAGTTAGGTAATGTTATTACATCAACGTATAGCGATGGTGAGTTTCAACCTTCATATGAAGAATCTATTAGAGGAAGACGAATTTTTATTATAGGTTCTACAAATCCAAGTTCAGAGAATTTAATGGAAATGTTGTTAATGATTGATGCAGCTAAACGTGCTTCTGCAAGACATATTACAGCAGTTTTACCATATTTTGGTTGGGCAAGACAAGATAGAAAAGATAAACCAAGAGTGCCAATTGCGGCAAAATTGGTAGCAAAAATGTTAGAAACAGCAGGTGCAACTCGTATTATAACAATGGATTTGCATGCAGATCAAATTCAAGGATTTTTCGAAAAACCAGTAGATCATTTATTTGCATCTACCATTTTTCTCCCATATTTAAAAAACTTGAATCTGGATAATTTAACAATTGCGTCACCAGATATGGGAGGTTCTAAAAGAGCTTACGCCTATTCAAAAGCATTAGAATGTGATGTTGTAATTTGTTATAAGCAACGCGCAAAAGCCAATGTAATTTCTCATATGGAACTTATTGGAGATGTTACAGGTAAAAACGTTGTATTGGTTGATGATATGGTTGATACAGCAGGCACATTAACTAAAGCAGCGGATTTAATGATGGAACGTGGTGCATTAAGTGTTAGAGCAATTTGTACGCATCCACTTTTATCAGGCAATGCTTATGAACGATTAGAAAACTCAAAATTAGAAGAATTAATAGTAACAGATACTATTCCTGTTGCCCCAAATAAAAGCAACAAAATTAAAGTTTTAAGTTGTGCTGATTTGTTTGCTGAGGTTATGGAAAAAGTACATAATAACAAATCTATTAGTTCAAAATTTGTAATGTAAAATAAACCCGAAATGTATAAACAAAACTACATTTCAAATATTAATTATATTAAATAAATTTCAAAAATGAAATCAATTACAATCAACGGATCTCAAAGAGAAAGCGTGGGCAAAAAAGCAACAAAAGCCTTACGTAATGCTGGTCAGGTTCCTTGCGTTTTATACGGAGGAGATAAACCAGTTCATTTCTCAGCAACTGAATTAGCATTCTCAAAACTTGTATACACGCCAAATGCGCATACAGTTGTGATTGCTTTAGATAATGGAGAAACTTTAAATGCAGTGCTTCAAGATATTCAATTTCACCCAGTAACAGATAGAATTTTACACATAGATTTCTATCAATTATTTGAAGACAAAGAAATTGCTTTAAACATTCCTGTAATACTTAGTGGTAATTCTAAAGGTGTTAAAAACGGTGGTGTTTTAAGAAGAAATAATAGAAAATTACGTATTAAAGCATTACCAATAAACTTACCTGATTCTATTGATATAGATATTTCTCCTTTAAAAATTGGAGATAAAGTAGCTGTTGGTGATTTACTGAATGAAAAATACAATTTCTTACATTCTGATAATACAGTAGTTTGTCAAATTAAAACGGCAAGAACTGTAGTTGAAGAAGAAGAAGAGGAAGAAGAAATTGAAGGAGAAGAAGGAACAACTGAGGGCGGAACTGATGCGCCAGCAGCAGCAGCTGAAGAGTCAAAAGAATAGAACAATTCTTAATTTAATATTAAAAGCATCCTGTATTATTCAGGATGCTTTTTTATTTTTACAAAAACTAATACTTTTATGTGTAAATTTTTAATCAATTTATTTAAGAAAAAAAAGCAGATAGAAGAACAAGATTTTATGAAGAAATTTTTAATTGTGGGGTTAGGGAATATAGGTGAAAAATATGCTGACACACGTCATAATATAGGGTTCAAAATTTTAGATCATTTCGCAAGTAAAGAAGAACTTACCTTTGAAACTCAGAAGTTAGGCGATATAACCACTTATAAATTTAAAGGAAGAACTTTTATGTTTTTGAAACCAAGTACTTATATGAATTTAAGTGGTAAAGCTGTATTGTACTGGTTAACTAAAGAAAAAATTCCGTTAGAAAATTTATTAGTAATTACAGACGATTTAAACTTACCATTTGGTAGTATAAGGCTTAAAATTAAAGGAAGTGATGGTGGGCATAATGGATTAAAAGACATTCAAGATAAACTAAATACTACAAAATATAACCGATTTAGGTTTGGTATAAGTGATGTGTTTAGTAAAGGAAGACAAATAGATTATGTTTTAGGAGAATGGACTGATGATGAAAATAAAAAGCTTAAAGAGCGATTAGATAAATCTTTAGAACTTATAAAATCGTTTGCATTAGCAGGAATAAATAATACAATGAATACCTATAACGGAAAATAAAAAAGAGAAGCTAATAGCTTCTCTTTTTTATTTATTATTCTACAATTATTTTTTTGGTGGATTTTCGTTGTCCATCACTTACATTTAAAATATACATTCCAGATTGCACATTATTTAGGTTTATTTTTTCATTAAAATCACCAGTATCTTTATATTTATTTTTATAAATAACTCTACCTCTTAAATCATAAACTTCTACATTGATGTTACTTGTTAAAGTGTTATTTAATTTAATAGTAAACTCACCTTTATTTGGGTTTGGAAAGACTACGAAGTTTTTAAAACCAAATTCTTCAACGCTTAAAGGAGTTAAAATAGTTTCACAAACTTCAATATACCAATCATTTAATACTCCAGTATCACCAGCTACATCATCTAAAATTGCTATGCCCCAATTTCCAGTACTATTTAAGCTATCAAAAATACTTAAAAGAGCAGATGGAGCAAAAGTTCCAGTTACTAGTAATGGTGGTGGAGGTGAATTTGTAGTACAGTCTATAGATGGGCTTCCGTCTTCAAAAATTATATTTAAGCCATCTTCATTATTGCAGTTGTTATTCCAAACATTTGTAGTTGTTATTCCATTTGGATGTTGAATTTGTATTGTTAAATCGCTAATCCAACTATGAGTAACATCAACATTTACCTTTATATATTTTATGGTTTTAGAATCGGGAATATTAATAGTATTAACTAAAGGTGACCCAGTATTATCTGGGATTGATTCGTTTAAGTTGCTTAAAGATGCATATTGTGTGCATACAGTAGTAGCTGTGTAGCCAATAGCAAAATCTTGTATATTTATCGCAAAATACTGATTTTCTGTAGGTTCAATTAAAATTCTACAATAAGCTGCCATTAAATTAGGGACAGTTATATCTTGTGTTCCATCATTAAGGACATCGTTAGCTAATTGAATAGGGAAAGTTGCACCACCATCAATAGATAACCAAATATCAACATTATCTGAACCGCTTAAAGCTGTGGTATTATTAACGTTCCAATTAATAGTTTCAGTAGAGTTCTGAACCCAACTAATTCCTGTTGTATTTTGAGTTATAATTTCAAAAGGACCATAAGTAGCATCAAAAGAAATTTGCATATCATTATGAGCATTATTAGCACCTCCTGCTCTATTATCTCTTATAGTTAATCTAAAATCTGCAGTTCTAGTATTAGTTGGAATTTTTTCCCAGACATTTCCATTAACACCATTATTTACCAAACTTTGTAATTCTGGAAAGGTTCTAGTTGGGTTTGTTGTAGGAAGATATGATCTAAATAATATTGAGTTGGGATCTACTGAAGTTGGATTAGGGTATGTAGTACTCGCATTATTTTCATTGTACTGTTCCCAGCAATAGGTTATTGTATCTCCATCTACATCACCACCAGTGCCATTAAGTTTAAAAGCTGTGCCAATAGGTAAAGTAATATTACCATTTGCACTTACTGTTGGTGTTGTATTTGTTATTGTTGTATTTGTAGAACAAGTTCCGGTATTTTTAACATAAGTTGTTATTTGGTCTATGGAAACGGCGTGAAAATAGGCATCACTATGTTGCTGTACATCTGTATTCCCAGTAGTTCCAGCATAACCCATTATAGTGGATCCACTACCTGGTTCCATTTGAACGTCTTTACCTTCATTGCCATCGTGCGTCCAGGTATGATTTGCTCCAAATTGGTGTCCCATTTCATGAGCAACAAAATCAAGAGCAAAATTAATTCCATCTGGAACTGTATTAGTAGTAAAACCTGAACCTTTATGATTAATATTTACAGAACCACCATCATTACATACACAACCAACACACGCTGCACTACCATTATTACCAATACCACCCATTAAATGACCAATATCATAATTTGCTTCTCCTATATTTGTATCAAGCTCTGAAGCAAGATCATTAGAGTAATTATTATCTACAGCAGCATAAGGGTCAGTTGCGGGATTTAAAAACACAACATTATCATTTGTTGCAATTAACTGCATACTTACATTAAAATCATTCTCAAAAACGGCGTTTACATTATTTAATGTTGCAACTATAGCAGCATTTACAAGAGGTAATGTTCCGCCATGATATACAGAATATTCCCCTGTTACAGACATTGCTAATTTATAAACTCTTTTTATGCTATCATCTGCATCTCTATTTGTTATAGAAGAGTTTTTAATTGCACTAGACATATTTGTTTGTACAGTTTCACATTTAAAAACAGTTGTATTACTATTATCAGATTTGTTGAATACTATAACTTTGTTTAAATCTGTAGGATGAGGTTCGAAAAGTATGACTTTGTTTCTTCCTAAAATAATAGCGGTTAATCCTTTATACGGTGAAATGCTAAAACGTAAATATGCTGAAGGCGTATCTATTCCATGACCAATGTAGGAGCGAATTTCAGGATATCTTGCTTGAAGATCTGGATGCATTACTGAAGCCTCTGTAATACTGTATTTTTCTAAAACACCATCTAAATTTGGAAATTCAATAATTAACGATGATTTTCCTTTTAAGGATTCTCTTTTAGGAGCAGAAATTAATGTGTTTTTTAAATCATTTTGGTTAATAGCATAAACACTAAATTTTGTTGGAATTTCTTTTTTAGTATTATTAGATTTTTTTTTACTTGGAATGTTATTACTTTTTATTTTTGTGAAATAATGTTTTTGCCCATAGCTTGAAAAGGCTAATAAAAATATGGCTATTGAAAAAACATAATGTAGTTTTGTTTTCATAAAGAAATATTTAGGGCAATTTTATTTAATACTGTTAACAAATTTAACTTTTTTATTTGAAATGAACAATATGGGAGATTGAATGGGGAAAACAAAAAACAAAAAATCATATATTTCAGCAGAACCTACTATTGTTACAATAGGCACTTTTGATGGTGTTCATATTGGTCACCAAAAAATTATTAAACAATTAGTAGATATAGGAAAAAAAGAAGAATTAAAATCGGTTATTCTTACATTTTTCCCCCATCCTCGTATGGTATTGCAAAAAGATTCAAATATAAAATTGATTCATACTATTGATGAGCGTAGTAGCATTTTAAATAATTTAGGTTTAGATTATTTACTAATCAAAAAATTCACAAAAGCATTTTCTAGACTTTCTGCTGAAGATTTTGTAAAACAAATTTTAGTTGACAAACTAAATGCAAAAAAAATTATTATTGGTTATGACCATAGGTTTGGTAGGAATCGAAATGCCAGTATTGAAGAGTTAAAAGCTTTTGGGAAGGTTTATAATTTTGAAGTTGAAGAAATTTCAGTTCAAGATATTGATGATGTTTCAGTAAGTTCAACTAAAATAAGAAGTGCTTTAAATGAAGGCGATATTACTAAAGCAAATACATTTTTAGGACACCCGTTTATGATTACAGGAACGGTTGTAAAAGGTAAAGGTTTGGGAAGACAATTAAATTTCCCAACGGCGAATATTTATATAGAAGAAACCTATAAACTGATTCCTAAACAAGGCTCTTATATTGTTAGTTCAATTATTGATGGTAACAAAATATATGGTATGATGAATATTGGTGTTAATCCAACAGTTGATGGAGAAAAAGAAAGTATTGAAGTCCATTTTTTTAATTTTAATAAAGATATTTATAACAAAAAAATTCAAATTGATTTATTAAAACGAATTCGAGACGAACAAAAATTCGAATCGGTTGATGCTTTAAAAAAGCAATTAGCAAAAGATCAAGAAATGGCTCTTAAATTTATTGCCACTCAAAATGCTTAAGACATGGCTATTTAAACATATCGATAATTCTTCATTAGTAATTTTTCGAATTATTTTCGGCCTTTTTTGTTTTTTAGAATCTGTTGGTGCTATTTTTACAGGTTGGGTAAATCGTACTTTAATAACTCCAAATTTTACTTTTTCATTTATAAATTTCGAATGGTTACAACCGCTTCCAGGAAACGGCATGTATATTTATTATGCTGTTATGGGTGTTTTTGGGCTACTAATTATGGTAGGTTATAAATACAGATTTAGTATAATTGGGTTTGCCCTTATGTGGTCTGCTACGTATTTTATGCAAAAATCGTCGTATAACAATCATTATTATTTGTTGATGCTGTTAAGTGGTATTATGGTTTTTATGCCTGCAAACAAATATGCTTCTTTTGATGTTAAATTCGACTCAGGTATTAAAAGCATTTCTATGCCACAATGGTGTAAATGGATTTTTGTTTTGCAGCTTTTTATTATGTATACGTATGCCTCGGTAGCAAAACTATATCCAGATTGGCTAAATACTAGTTTCATAGAAATTCTTTTAAAAACCAAAAAAGATTATATTATAGTTGGCGAATTGCTTCAACAAAAATGGATGCATTATGCTTTAACTTATGGAGGTATTTTGTTTGATGGTTTAATAATTCCGTTGTTATTATTTAAACCCACCAGAAAATATGCTTTTTTTGCATCTATATTCTTTCATTTATTTAATTCATTTGTTTTTCAAATAGGAATTTTTCCGTATTTATCATTAGCATTTACGTTGTTCTTTTTTGAACCAAAAACCATTCAAAAAATATTTTTAAAGAAGAAGGTTTTTTATGAATCTGAGGAAGTTATAATTCCAAAATATAAAACAACTTTAATCACATTGTTTTCAATATATTTTTTAATCCAAATAGGATTGCCATTACGTCATCATGTAATAAAAGATGATGTGCTTTGGACAGAAGAAGGTCACAGACTTTCGTGGCGAATGATGCTTAGAGCAAAAAGCGGAGTAGTAACATATCGTGTAGAAAATAAGGAAACAGGCAAAAGTCTTATAATTAATTTAGATGATTATTTAACCAGAAAACAAAAACGTTCAGCTAGTTCTAAACCAGATATTATTTGGCAATTTGCTCAACATTTAAAAAGACAATATAAAAACGCAGGACAAGACATTTCGGTGTATGTTAATTGTAAAATTAGCGTAAATGGAAAGCCTTATAAACAACTTATAAATCCAAAAGTAGATTTAGCAAATGTTGATTGGAATGCCTTAAAACATAGCGATTGGATTTTACCTTCAAATGAAGATTAAGTTACTAAACTATTTACGTAAATTTGTCGCTTAAATTCTTAACTCATGTTACAAGTCCCTTTTATTAAAGAGAACAAAAAACTGGTAATTGAACGATTAGCAAAACGAAATATTGATGCTTCAAAAATGATTGATGAAGTAATTTCTTTTGATGAAGATAGAAAACGTATTCAAACAGAATTAGATAATACGTTAGCAGAATCGAATAGTTTATCTAAAGAAATAGGGAATTTGTATAAATCGGGCGAAGCCCAAAAAGCAAATTTTTTAAAAGAAAAAACAAGTCAGTTAAAAGAAAAATCTAAAGAACTTAGTGATTCACTTAATGCAAAAGTTGAGGCATTAAATCAGTTACTTTATAAAATACCAAATGTACCTCATGAGTCAGTTCCAAATGGGAATTCAGATGAAGATAATGAAGAGATTTTTAGAGAAGGCGACATTCCTGTTTTACATGATGAAGCAATTCCACATTGGGAATTAGCTAAGAAATACGACATTATAGATTTTGAACTTGGTAATAAAATTACGGGTGCAGGATTTCCAGTTTACAAGGGCAAAGGTGCCAGATTACAACGTGCATTAATAGCTTACTTTTTAGATAAAAATGTTGCGGCGGGTTATACCGAATATCAACTTCCACATTTAGTTAATGAAGCCTCAGGTTTTGGAACAGGGCAATTGCCAGATAAAGAGGGGCAAATGTATCATGTAACTGGAGATAATTTATATTTAATACCAACGGCAGAAGTTCCTGGGACAAATATTTTTAGAGATGTTGTTTTAAATGAAAACGATTTGCCACAAACCATTACAGCTTACACACCATGTTTTCGTCGTGAAGCTGGAAGTTATGGTGCGCATGTAAGAGGATTAAATAGATTACATCAATTTGATAAAGTTGAAATATTACGAGTAGAGCATCCAAGTAAATCTTATGAAGCTTTAGATGGCATGGTAAATCATGTGAAAAGTATTCTACAAGAATTAAAATTACCATACAGAATTTTAAGACTTTGTGGTGGTGATTTAGGATTCACATCGGTATTAACTTATGATTTTGAAGTGTTTTCTACAGCTCAAGATAGATGGCTAGAAATATCTTCAATATCAAATTTTGAAACTTTTCAAGCGAATCGTTTAAAACTACGTTTTAAAAATAGCGATGGTAAAAACGAATTAGCACATACACTTAATGGAAGCTCTTTAGCATTACCAAGAGTACTTGCAGGAATTTTAGAAAACTACCAAACAAAAGATGGTATTGTAATTCCTGAAGTTTTACAATCTTATACAGGATTTAGTATTATCGATTAGCAAGTCAAAAATTATTTAAAATATGAGAATAAAATCCTAGATATTTGTAATATTTTATTTTTTTAATCGATTAAGTGTAAATTAATCATGCTGTTTAACGATTAATTTTCAATTCCTTTTGTGTTTAAAGATTTATTGTAGAAGTTAGCCAGACCAAACCTAATTAACCTACTTAACCATGAAAAATCTTAAACGCATTATCCTACTAATAGCATTAGTTCTTGTAGCTAGTAAGGTTTTATCTTCAGATTTCGATATTACAAAATCTGAAGATAAAACTACAGCAATTGTGAGTAAATAGGGATTTATTTCATTTTTAAGACTGTCCCCAATCTAGTAATAATATTGTTTTTGAATTAGCGTAAGTTAATAGGACTTTATATTTTGGTTGGTAATGCCCGAATTTTTATTCGGGCATTTTTTATAAAAATATTTGCAATATCTGTATAACACATTTGTTATATTTACAATATGAGAGTTTTATTTATCTTATTCTTATTTATAAGCACAGGTATGTTTTCGCAAGAAGACGCATTTGCTAAGGAATATTTTAAAACTGGCGATTTTGAAAAAGCATTGCACGAATATAAAAAGCTATATGCAAAACATCCATCAAACATAAATTATATAAATCGACTTGTTAGCACGCATCAACAATTAGAACAATATACTGAAGCAGAAACTTTTCTTTTAAAATTAATTAATCGAATAAAATACCCCGCATTTTTAGTAGAAATTGGTTATAATTATCAATTAAAAAACGATTTAGAAAACGCCATTATTTATTATAATAAAGCACTTGCCAGTTTAGATGATAATGCAAATCATTCCTTTTCGGTAGCTAGAAATTTTCAAAATCATTCACTTTTAAAAGAAGCTATTTCAACTTACGAAAAAGCAATGAGGCTTAAACCACAATTAAATTTTAATCTGCAATTAGCTCAGATTTACGGAGAACAAGGAAACATTGAAAAAATGTTTACGAGTTATATAGATTTTGCCGAAACTAATCCAATTTCATTAAATAATATTAAACGCGCTATTAATAATTTTATAAGTGAAAACAGTACGAATGAAAACAATATTTTATTTCGAAAAATTTTACTTAAAAAAACGCAAATAGAACCAAATTTACTTTGGAATGAAATGTTGAGTTGGCTATTTATTCAGCAAAAAGATTTTAAAAAAGCATTTATTCAAGAAAAAGCAATTTTTAATAGACAGCCAGAAAGTTTAGATAAAATTGAAGAATTAGCACTTATTTCGGCAAGTGAAAATAATAATGAAGTCGCTAAAGAAATTTTTTCATTTTTAATAGAAACAGCACAAGATTTAGAAACAAAACTTAGCGCGCATTATAATTTGCTACAGTTAGAAACTAAAGAAAGTTCAGAATCTAATTACAACAACATTAGTGCTAAGTATTTAGAGTTATTTGAAGAATTTGGGAGCTTTTCACAAACCTTAAAATTGCAGATTTCGTACGCTCATTTTTTAGCATTCTATGAAGACGAAACTAAGAAAGCAACATTGTTTTTAGAGAAAACCTTAAAACTGCCATTAACCGAATTTCAAAAAGCACAGGTAAAATTAGAATTGGGAGATATTTTGGTGCTGCAAGAAAAATTCAATCAAGCATTAATATATTACACCCAAATACAACGTAATTTAAAAAACAGCACCATTTCGCAAGAAGCGCGTTATAAAGTTGCACAAACAAGTTATTATAAAGGTGATTTTAAATGGGCAGAATCACAACTTAAAATTTTAAAAGCATCAACATCTCAACTTATTGCCAATGATGCTCTATATTTAAAACTGTTAATTTCAGATAATAAATATGAAGATTCATTACAAACGGCTTTAAAGTTATATTCAAAAGCTGATTTATTAGCCTTTCAAAATAAAGATGATGAAGCTATTAGTTTATTGAGTAAAATATTAGAAAATCATAAAACAGAACCTATAATTGCGCAGGCATTATATAAGCAAGCACAATTATTTGAAGATAAATTTCAACTTGAAAAAGCACAAGTAAATTACGAATTAATTATTGCCAATTATAGAGAAGGTATTTTGGTTGATGATGCTTATTATAAGTTGGCAGAAATTTATGTAAAGCAAAATCTACCTGAAAAAGCAAAAAACTTATATGAGCAAATTATTTTTAATCATGCTGATAGTATTTATTTTGTTGAAGCACGAAAAAAATACAGAGCCTTACGTGGTGATGCTATAAATTAGTTTGTCATTCCTGCGAAGGCAGGAATTCATTATTTTAGAAAATTATGATTATAGCTGAAACAGAAAGACTTATTATTTCAAAGTTAACAAAAAAAGACGCTCCATTTTTTTTAGAATTAACAAACACACCAAAATGGATAAAATATATTAGAGATAGAAATCTTAAAACTGTAAAAGATGCTGAGCAATATTTAAAAAATAGAATATTTAAAAGCTATGCAACTTTTGGGTTCGGTTTTTATAAATTACAATTCAAGGCAGAAAACCTTAAAACTATAGGCATTTGTGGACTAGTAAAACGCGAAGAATTGGAAGATGTAGATTTCGGGTTTGGTTTACTCCCAGAATATGAGGGTAAAGGTTTTGGATATGAATCTTCTATAGCTATTTTGGAACTTGCTAAAACTAAATTCAAGCTAAAAAATATTGCGGCAATAACAAATTCGGATAATAAGAATTCTATTAAACTATTAGAAAAATTAGGGTTAATTTTTGAAAAAAGAATAAATCCTTTTGAAGAAGACAAAGAACTATTGTTATTTGCAAAAAAAATAAACTAATGATAATTTATAACGTTACCGCTAATATTGACGACAGTATTCACGACCAATGGTTAAAGTGGATAAAAGAACATATTCCACAAGTGTTAGCCACAGGAAAGTTTGAAAAAGCAACGCTAACCAAAGTTTTGGTAGAAGAAGAAATGGGCGGACATACATATTCGGTGCAATACAGGTCGTATTCACGTGAAGCTTTAGATGCTTACTATAAAGAAGATGCTGAAAAACTAAAAGCAGAAGGCTTAAAACTTTTTGCTGATAAAATGTTAGCTTTTAGAACCGAACTTCAAATAGTTGATGAATATTCTGTAACTTTCAAATAACAAAAAACATTTGTGGATAATCGACATCAAGTAAAAGCAAAAAAATATTTAGGTCAGCATTTTTTAAAAGATGAAACCATTGCAGAAAAAATAGCAGATTCGTTATCGTTCTCTGGATACAAACACGTGTTAGAAATTGGTCCAGGAATGGGTGTTTTAACTAAATATTTGCTTAAAAAAAACATTACAACACACGCTATTGAGATTGATTCAGAATCGGTAGACTATCTTAAAAATGAATACTTAAATCTTGCAGATAGAATTATAGAACAAGATTTTTTAAAGTACGACTTAACTCAAGTTTTTAATGAAGAGCAATTTGCAATTATAGGCAATTTCCCATATAATATTTCAACCCAAATAGTTTTTAAAACTTTGGAAATGAGAGGTCAAATACCTGAATTTTCAGGTATGTTTCAAAAAGAAGTAGCACAACGTATTTGCTCTAAAGAAGGCTCTAAAGTGTATGGAATACTTTCGGTTTTAGTACAGGCATTTTACGATGCAGAATATTTGTTTACAGTACCTCCAACGGTTTTTAGTCCGCCACCAAAAATAGATTCTGGAGTATTAAAATTAACCAGAAAAGAAAATTATACACTTTCCTGCGATGAAAAATTATTTTTCAAAGTAGTAAAACAAGCCTTTCAACAACGCCGAAAAACACTTCGTAATAGTTTAAAAACCTTCAATCTTTCAGATAATTTAAAAGCAAATAGTATATTTGGCAAACGTCCAGAACAATTAAATGTAAATTCGTTTATAGAACTCACACAATTAATTGAAAACGACAGTAATTAAGTGTCACTTCGAGTGATTTCAAAATGTATTTTGAAATAGTATCGAGAAGTCTTTAAATTGAATGCAAGAAGAAAAAGATAACATACAATTTCAACTCACAGATGCACTTATAGAGCAAGTAGAATTTTTTGTCGAAACTAAAAAAGACAAAGAATTACAAACACTTTTAGAAGAATTTCACTTTGCAGATATTGCCGAAATTTTAGATGAATTAAATCTTGAAGACTCGGTATATGTTATAAAACTGTTAGATTCTGAAACCACTTCAGATATCTTAATGGAACTCGATGAAAACAATCGAGAAAAAGTATTAAAAAATCTTTCTACGAAAGAGATTGCCGAAGAAGTTGAAGAATTAGATACCGATGATGCTGCCGATATTATTGCAGAATTACCAGAAGAGCGACAAGAACATGTAATTGCGCAAATTGAAGATGAAGAACACGCTGCCGATATACAAGAACTTTTAACTTACGATGAAGATACTGCTGGTGGGCTTATGGCAAAAGAACTTGTAAAAGTTTATGAAACTTGGACAGTAGCTGGATGTCTTCGCAGAATAAGAAGTCAAGCAGAAGAAGTAACAAGAGTACATTCCATTTACGTAGTAGATAAGCAAGAAAAACTAATAGGAAGACTCTCTTTAAAAGATTTAATAGTCGCAAAAAGCGATCAGAATATAGCAGATATTTACATTTCTAATGTCGATTCTGTTACAACAGAAGAAGATGTAGAAGACGTTGCAAAAGTGATGCAAAAATATGATTTGGAAGCCATTCCTGTGGTAGACGAAAACAAAAGACTTTTAGGCAGAATTACCATCGATGATATTGTAGATGTCATCAAAGAAGAAGCCGATAAAGATTATCAATTAGCAGCGGGTATTACACAAGATGTAGAAGCCGATGATAGTATTCTAGAACTTACCAGAGCACGATTACCATGGCTGTTTTTAGGGCTTATTGGTGGGGTGGGAGCCTTTATAATTATGGAGGGTTTCGAAAAAGTTCTTGACGATGGTTACACCATTTTATTCTTATTTACACCGTTAATTGCGGCAATGGCAGGTAATGTAGGCGTGCAATCTAGCGCCATAATTGTACAAGGTTTAGCAAACGACGATGTAAAAGGAAGTATTAATAATCGCCTAATAAAAGAAATGCTTTTAGCCGCATTAAACGGCATTATATTAGCAGTGTTTTTATTCCTTTTTGTTTGGCTCTGGAACAAAGAAATCGATTTAGCATTAGCAATTTCAGTATCGCTGGTCGCAGTCATAATTGTTGCAGGTTTAATAGGCACATTTGTACCACTATTTCTCGAAAAACGCGGTATTGACCCAGCCATTGCAACAGGACCATTTATAACCACAAGTAACGATATTTTAGGAATCCTAATTTACTTCTGGATAGCTAAAATGATTTTAGGAATATAGTTTTGGGCGTTCCCTTTCAGGTCGCGCTTTCCGTTTCAATATTTTGCAAAAAAGCAAAAGGATTTTCACTACAATCGCTAACGCAAAAGGTCGTAAATTTACCTTATGAATTCCATTAATATAAAAGATAAGTTTTCAAAATTCACAAAAAACTGGCATCCACATCAAATCGCTGTGGTCGATGATATGCAAGTTATTCTAGCAAAACTAAAAGGCGAGTTTGTATGGCATAAACATGAAGATGAAGACGAACTATTTCAAGTAATAAAAGGCACATTATATATGCAATTTCGAGATAGAACAGAAGTGGTTAACGAAGGCGAAATAATAGTTGTACCAAAAGGGGTAGAACACAATCCAAAAACAAAAGATGGAGAAGAAGTACACGTTTTACTGTTCGAAAAACTAAAAACAGCACACACAGGAAACATACACCACGAAAAAACACAAACACATTACCCGAAAATTTAAAACATATGCCAGGTCGAGCGCAATTGAAATCTAAATTAAACTAAAATGAAAATCCTTCACCTCGATACAAATCATCCATTACTAATAAATCAACTAAACGATTTAGGTTTAACAAACCATGAAGATTACACATCTTCAAAAAAAGAAATAGAAGCTAAAATCCATAATTACGATGGCTTTATTATTCGCAGTCGTTTTTCAATCGATAAATTATTTTTAGACAAAGCAACCAACCTAAAATTTATAGGTCGTGTTGGAGCAGGATTAGAAAATATAGATTGTGATTATGCCGAAAAAAAAGGTATTACATTAATAGCAGCACCAGAAGGAAATTGTAATGCCGTTGGCGAACACACATTAGGAATGTTACTATCTTTATTCAACAAATTCAACAAAGCAGATGCTGAAGTTCGTTCTGGAAAATGGTTACGTGAAGATAATCGTGGTTTAGAACTCGATGGAAAAACCGTTGGTTTAATCGGTTACGGAAACATGGGAAAAGCCTTTGCAAAAAAACTACAAGGTTTCGATGTTGAGGTTTTGTGTTATGATATTAAAGACAATATTGGTGATAAAAATTGCTCACAAGTATCACTTAAAGAATTACAAGAAAAAGCAGATGTGTTGAGTTTGCACGCGCCAGAAACACCATCTACAATCAATATGATTAATCAATCTTTCATTAATCAATTTAAAAAATCATTTTGGTTAATTAATACAGCACGAGGCAAAAGTGTCGTGACAAAAGCTTTAGTTTCAGCATTAAAATCTGGTAAAATTTTAGGAGCAGGATTAGATGTTTTAGAATACGAAAAATCATCTTTTGAAAATCTTTTTTCTACTAATATGCCAGAAGCATTACAATATTTAATTGAAGTAGAAAACGTTTTACTAACACCTCACGTTGCAGGTTGGACTATTGAAAGTAAAGAAAAACTAGCACAAATTATTGTAGATAAAATTAAAGCGAAATTTTGTTAATATTGTTGAGGCAAGGTTTTTTATATAGTGTTGCGTATGAATACTTCGCTATCGCTACGTTTTCATACGCAACGTCTCCGGG
>CAZLXG010000050.1:0-4950 GCA_964563585.1 uncultured Flavobacteriaceae bacterium
TGACAAAGTCAAGAAATACACCTAATGACCACTATCAACTTTTAAAGCAATTTTTGAATACATTATTTTCAAATCAAAAAAATCAAAATTGTATTTTTACAAAAACTTCAAAAATGAATTCTAGAAAAGACCAACTAAAGGCTTTTGATCGTTTATTAACTGTTATGGATGAATTACGTGAGCAATGCCCGTGGGATAAAAAACAAACCATGGAAACCTTACGTCACTTAACAATTGAAGAAACATACGAACTCGGTGATGCTATTTTAGATAAAGACTTAGAAGAGGTTAAAAAAGAATTAGGCGATGTCTTATTACATATTGTTTTCTATTCGAAAATAGGAAGTGAAACCAACGATTTTGATATAGCTGATGTTTGTAACAGTATATGCGATAAGCTAATACACAGACATCCACATATATACGGAGATGTTAAGGTTGAAAATGAAAATGATGTAAAACGAAATTGGGAGAACTTAAAACTAAAAGAAGGTAAAACAAGTGTTTTAGAAGGTGTTCCAAAAAGTTTACCAGCACTGGTTAAAGCAAATAGGATACAAGAAAAAGTTGCAGGTGTTGGATTTGATTGGGAGAAGCCAGAACAAGTTTGGGAGAAAGTAGAAGAAGAACTTAACGAATTTAAGGTTGAAGTTGATTCTGATAATAAAGATGGAATGGAAAGTGAGTTTGGCGATGTGCTTTTTTCAATGATAAATTATGCTAGATTTTTAAATATAAATCCAGAAAACGCATTAGAACGCACGAATAAAAAATTTATAAAACGATTTCAATATCTTGAAGAAAAAGCGAAGGCTATTAATAAACCATTAAGCGACATGACACTTGCCGAAATGGATGTGTTTTGGGGAGAAGCGAAGCGATTGTCAAAATAAGAATTAGAAAATTTTTGATATAAAAAAACTCCTAATTTTCATTAGGAGTTTTTTGTTTTTATATAACTAAGCTTAATAAAATTCTTTAATTTTTGTAAGCTTAGTTTTCCATAGGTCTAAATTTTGCTTATGTTCATTAATATTGTTGTGCACCTCTTTCACTAGAGGATTGTCATCTTTAACATTAGTGAAAAACTGCAAATTATTTTCTAATTGATTAATCTGACTTTTAACTTCATCTATTTTTTTACGAATAAATATACGTTCATTATCCAAGTTTCTAGTGTCATCAGAATCTTTCAAACTTGTTAGCTTATTCTCATATTTCAACATTTCAATTTCTGCCCTGTCCATATTCAAATTAGAAAACAAACCATCTAAAGCTTTATTAAATTTACCTTCAATATAGCGTTTGTCATTAGGGACTCTACCAATATTTTTCCAGTTATCGATTTGCTGTTTTATTGTAGATAAATCTTCGTCTTTATCACCACTTAGTTTTAAAATTTTTAATGCGTCTAATAGCTCATGCTTCTTATTATAAGCATCTAAACTTTCTTTGGTTGCAGCATTTCGTGTTGCATGAATTTTATCAAAATAATGGTTGCAGGCAGATTTAAATTGATTCCAAACTTTATCACTGTCTTTACGAGGAACATGACCAATTTTTTTCCATTCACTTTGAATTCTTTTCATCAAAGCAGTTGTTACGTTAACATCGTCACTATCCTTATTCTCTTCAGCTATTTTAATTAGGTCTAATTTTTTTTGAAGATTTCCGAATTGGTCTTTTTTCAAGCCTTTATAAAAAGCATTCTTTTGTTTGTTAAATGTTCTTACAGAGTCTTTAAATTTTGACCATGTAGCTTCATTAGCTTTTATAGGTACTTTACCTGCATTAAAAAATGAAGTTCGTAATACTTCTATGGCTTTAATTTTCTTTTGCCAAGAGCTATGAGAACCATTTTCTTGAGCATTTACTAAGTCTATGTTTGCAATAATTTCGTTCTTATTCTCAAGATTTTTCTCGTAAACTTTATCAATTTCTTTGTAATAAACTTGACGCTTATCATTAATTATTTTAGTTGCTGCTTTAAAACGTTCCCAAATAACTTCTCTGTGTTCTCTTCCAACAGGACCAAGTTCTTCCTTCCACATTTTATGAAGCTCTTGTAATTCTCTAAAGGAATGCATTACATTATCATCTTGTGCTAATTCTTCAGCACGCTCAATAATTTTTAATTTTTTATCTAAATTATGTTTGAAATCTAAATCGCGTAAGTCTCTATTTAAATGTAAAAAATCGTAAAATCGTTCTACATGATGGTGATAAGTATTCCAAGCAGTATTGTATTTATCTCTTGGAATTGGACCTGTAACTCTCCAACGTTCTTGTAAATCTTTAAAGTGTTTATATGTAGTATTTATATTCTCTTCAAGATTAAGTAATCCTTTTAACTCTTCAATAATTTCAAGTTTATTGGATAGGTTTTGTTTAAGGTTTTTCTCTAAACTTTTATAGTGTTCGTTTAGTTTTCCTCTGTATTCTCTATATGCTTCTTTGAATCGTTTTTGAATAGGAGAAGAGTAATAAAAATCTATTTCGTTACCGCCATCGTTTAAAAATTCCTCCTTTTTTTCACTAATTAAAGATTGAAATTTTGCTTTAAATTCGTTATTAATATTATCTACATGAGATTTTATTGCTTGAATTTTTTCGCTTTTCAGTAGTTTTTCAAACTCTATAGCAAGTGATTCTAACGACATTTTATCGTATTCCTTTACTTCAATAGTATGGCGTTCTTTATTGCCTTCGTCTTCAGCATCTTCGGCATTAGATTCTTCTATTTCATTGATGACATCTTCTTCTTCTTCTTCTTCTTCTTCTTCTTTTGGAGATGCCTCTGCACTTTCAGTTACAGCTTCAGCTTTCTCATTTGATTCTTCAACAACTTTTTCTTCTTCAACTTCAACTATTTCTGAAGTGTCAGGTTTTTCATTTGCTTCTAATGAAGTATCATTTACTTCATTTTCGTTATTAGTTGTTGCTTTAATTTCTTCTGTTCCATCTGCTTTTTGCAGGTTATCAATCTCAGACATTTTAAAAATGTTTAGGTTCGTCAAAATACTATAATAGTAAAGATACTAACAACTAAACTATTTTCAAAAGAGAGTGAGTGGTTTTAATGCTATTTCTATAAATTCCAAATAGACCAAGCTTTTTTTGCTTGTAATTTTAACATGTTAAGTCCGTTAATTGTAATGGCGTATTTGTTTTTGCCGAATTTTAGAAATTTTGTTTCTTCTGGATTGTAGATTAAATCGAATAAAATATGATTACTAGTAATAGCATCATAAGGAATTTCTGGACAATCTTCAATGTTCGGAAATGTACCTAACGGCGTACAGTTTATAATGATTAAATGTTGATTTATAACCTCTTCAGTTAAAGAGCTATATGTAAAATTAGCACCTTTTTTTGAAGTTCTAGATACATAACTATAATCTATATCTAGTTTTTTTAATGTATATGCAACTGCTTTACTTGCGCCACCTGTACCAAGAATTAAGGCGTTTTTGTGGTGCGGTTTTAAATATGGTGTTAACGATTTTTTAAACCCATAACAGTCTGTATTATAACCAATAAGCTTTCCTTTTTTAGTGATTTTTATGGTGTTCACTGCACCAATTGTTTTTGCTTTTTTGCTTACTTTATTTAAATATGGAATTACCTGTTGTTTATACGGAATAGTAACATTTAATCCTTTTAAATTTTTTGTATTTTTTATAATTGAAGGAAATAAATCGATGTTTTCAATATCGAAATTTTCGTAAGTAGTATTTGTAATTTGTTCATCTTCAAACTTTTTTTTGAAGTATGCTTTCGAAAATGAATACGATATATTTTTACCTAAAAGCCCTAATTTATTCATGTATTTTTTTTGGTTTTTTGACCGTAAATTTCTAATGCTAATACAATAGCAATTCCAATAAACATAAATGCCATAGCATAATAGGTTTCAATATTTAATTCTGGTTTAAAACGCTTGTAATTTTCAATAATTTTTTTACCTGTAGAATCTAGTAGAAAGTTATTAGTAGAATTCATTTTATAAATAGTTTCTTTCCAAGGCCAAACAACACCCAGAGAGCCAATTATAAAACCAATAATTGCTGATAAAGTGATACTTTTATAATGCTTTAAAATATAGCTTAAAACATGAGAAAAGGTTACCAAGCCTGTGGCAGAACCTAATGTAAAAACACTTAGTACTTTTAACATGCGCACACGTTCTGGGTTTTGAGTAAAGCTAAAATTACCACCTAAAATTTCGTAAAAAGTTGATGATAAAGCATTAACAGAATCAACTAAAAGCAAAACATAATTACCTAAAAGAATAAGAATAAAAGAACCTGAAAATCCTGGAAGCGTCATACCCGCTACACTAATTATTCCACAGAAAAACACAAACCAAAGATTATCATTTTCTCTAGCAGGATTTAAAAAACTAATAGCAACTCCAACTATAATTCCAATGAATAAAGATAGATATGTTTTATAATTCCAATCGTTAAAGTCTTTGTATATATAGTAAATGGAGCCAATTATCATTCCAAAAAACACACTCCAAATATATAATTCGTAATGTGCTATTAGGTAATCTAAAACTTTTGAAACACTAAAATAACTAATTATCATTCCAAAAAATAGTAGACTTAAAAACCGACCATTTATATATGTGTAAAAATTTTTAAACCGACCATTTAAAAGTAGTTTAAATGCTTTTCCATTTACTTTTTGAAGTGAATAAATAAACTCTTCGTAAAATCCAGAAACAAATGCAACGACACCGCCAGAAACCCCAGGGACTTTATTTGCAGCACCCATTCCTAATCCTTTTAAGATTAGAAAAATTTTATCGGTAAATGTTCTGGTGCTTTCCATTTACTGTTTTTTTGAACCTAATTTTTCAAGAACAATGATTAATAGAAAACCAATAGCCATTAAACCTATTGAAAATAATAATAGGTTATCACCTTCAAAAGAAAAAGGAGA
>CAZLXG010000050.1:5050-11416 GCA_964563585.1 uncultured Flavobacteriaceae bacterium
CCATTAAACCTATTGAAAATAATAATAGGTTATCACCTTCAAAAGAAAAAGGAGAAATACTTTTTTCTAAAAGAGGCGTTTTTATTCCTTTTGAGTTAGTATGCCATGTTTGAGTTTTTTTCCAAGGCCAAATTTTATTTAACGAGCCAAAAATAAAGCCAGTAAGTATAGCCAATGTTATGTTGTGATAATGTTTAAAAAGCCATTTTAAAATATGACTAAAACTTAGCAAACCAACTAAAGCTCCAGTAGTAAATATGATTATTTTTTTAATATCGAAATCATGTAAAGCATCGCTTAGCGTTTTGTACGCTCCAAGAATTATTAAAATAAACGAGCCAGAAATACCTGGTAAAATCATAGCGCAAATAGCTATTGCTCCTGCAAAAAATAAATAAAATGAATTATCATTTGTAGCCAAAGCTGGTAATGTGGTTATATAAAAAGCAATACAAGCACCAATAATTAACGCTATAAAAACGGCTACAGTCCATTTTGTAATTTGTTTGCCAACAAAGTAAATGCTAGCAATGATTAGTCCAAAAAAGAATGACCAAATTAATACAGGATGATTTTCTAGTAAATATTTTGCAAGCCTCATAAATGACACAAAACTGACAATAATGCCTAGTAAAAGTGCAACTAAAAAATTGCCATTAGCTTGTTTCCAAAATGCTTTTATGCCTTTTGAGAATAACGTTTTAAATAAAGAAAGATTAACATTGCTTATAGTGTTAATTAACTCTTCGTAAATACCAGAAATAAATGCAATTGTGCCACCAGAAACACCTGGAACAGCATCTGCAGCACCCATAGCTATGCCTTTTAAAGAGATAATTAAATAATCAATAAAACGTCTTTGCATATTTTGATTTTTTAGCTAAAATCAAAGGTATGCATTTAAATGAAACGTTTGATTATAGATTTGTTTTTAGTAAGTTTTTTACAAGAATTTTATTGGCTACTTCTGGAAAAAGTTCTTCAATTATAAATGAATATTCTTCATTATGCCGTAATCCGTTTTTTAAATGAAACGCGCCTTTGGTATTTTCATTTAAAGAAAAATATAATCCTGCAAGTCGGTATTCTAACTCAGCACTGTCTGGATAAAAGTCTAAAGCTTGTTCAAAATTATAAATGGCAGTTTCTGGTTCGCCAAGCTTAATTAATAAATCGCCTCTAGATAACCACGTATTTAGTTTGAAATCACCCAATTCTAAAGTTTTTTTGAATCCACGTTCTGCTTCTTCATAAAAATTTAATCGCTGGTTAATTTGAGAATACAACTTCCAATATGTTACATTTTCTGTGTCAATATTAAGAGCTTTATTGATGTAGTATAGTGCTTTTTGATAATTTTTTTTTCGGTTATAAAATTTCGTTATTGCTATCCATCCTTTGTCTAATAACGGGTCTTCATGTACTGTTTTATAATAGTATTGAACTGCTAAATCGTCGTCTCCCAATTTTTCATAACAGTTGCCAATACGCAATAATGCAAATGAAGTTGGCTCGTTTAGTTTTAATGATATGCTATAATTTTCAATAGCTTCATCATAACGGTTTAGTTTTTCAAGCACTTTTCCACGTTCAATATATGCACCAACAAATGTATCGTCAGAAATAATTGCAAAATCAAATGCAGCCAAGGCTTTTTTATATTTTTTTAATGTGAAATACTGCATTCCTAATTGATGCCATGCCACTTCACAATATGGATTTTTATCTAAAAACGTATTTAAATAAGTAATAGCTTCTTTGTTCTGTTTTAAATATTCGAAGCAATAAATAATATTGTTAAGTGCGGAATAATCTTGTAAATCTTCCTCTAAGCATTTCATAAAAAACACTTTGGCGTTTTCAAACTGATCTAAAAATAAATATTCCATTCCTATTAAAGAATATAAATCCACCTTATCATCAGTAAGATTTAATGCTTTTTTTAGAACTTTAATAGCTTGTTCATGATTATCTTTTTTTGAAAATATATTTGCTTTTTGAATGTATATTTCTTCATTCAATTGGTCTAAAATATAAAGCTCATTAAGTAACGTATCGGCTTCTTGTAATTTGTCTTCAAAAACAAATATTTCAACTTTAAAAAGTTTTAAACTAATAGAAGTAGGGTGCTGATCTAAGCTTAGTTTAATAGCTTTTTTTGCTAAAGCTATTTTACCTTGATTTAGATAATGGTGAATAATGTTTTCAAATTCTTCTGAATCGAAGAACAAAACATGGTTAGTTTTTAACATCGATTCAAACTTTGTAATAGGCAAATTGTTGTTGTCGTTATGACTAAACTCCATAAGCACTTTTGTAAGTTTCTATGGTAATAAATTTAAGGTTCTATTCGATTTTTTAAGGCGATTCTCTCAAATGTTCTTAACAAAGTAATTAACAGTTGTACTTTTAATATATGTTGAGGTGCGTTTTGATTTGATTTTCAGAAAGTTGAATAAAATATTTATTGCTTTAAAGTGTCTAAAACAGCAATAATAATGGCACATCCTTTGGTTATTTCATCGTCAGAGATGGTTAAAGGCGGTGTAATTCTAACAGCTTTAGCTTCAAAAAGCAACCAAAATAAGATTAAACCTTCGTCTTGGCATTTAAGAATTAGTGTGTTTGTTATAGATTCAGATTGCAATATTAAAGCTAGCATTAAACCTTTTCCTCGTATTTCTTTAATAAGCGGATGTGCTAAAAGTTTACGGAAAAGTTGTTCTTTTTTTGTAGTTCGAACTATTAAATCATTATCAATAACTTCTTGTAAAGTAGCTAAAGCAGAAGCAGCAATAAGAGGATGACCACCAAAAGTTGTAATATGTCCAAGTTTTGGATTATCATTTAACAAATTCATTAGTTTACTAGATGAAGTAAAAGCGCCAATAGGCATGCCTCCGCCTAAACCTTTACCTGTTACTAGAATATCGGGAATGCAATTATAATGTTGAAATCCAAAAAGTTTACCAGTTCTACCAATTCCTGTTTGAATTTCGTCTAAGATTAATAAAGCACCAACTTTGTTACAATGTTCTCTAACTTTTTCTAAATAGTTGTTTTCTGGTTCTATAAATCCTGCACCACCTTGAATAGTTTCCAAAATTACACAGGCTGTTTTTGTTGTAATATGTTTTAAATCATCATCATTATTAAAAGCAATAAATCGTACATCTGGCAATAATGGTCTAAACGATTTTTTACGTTCTTCATTACCCATAACACTCATGGAACCCATAGTATTACCGTGATATGCATTTTTTGCAGCTATAATTTCACTGCGTCCGGTAGCGCGTTTAGCTAGTTTTAAAGCACCTTCAACTGCTTCAGTGCCAGAATTTGTTAGATAGGTTTTCTCTAACGTTGATGGTAAGTGTTTTGCTAATAATTTTGTTAGTTCTACTGCTGGTTTTAAAATGTATTCGCCATACACCATGACGTGTAAATATTGATCTAATTGTGTTTTAATAGCATTAACTATTTTAGGGTTACTATGACCTAAAGTACAGGCAGAAATACCAGCTACAAAATCGAGGTAAGCTTTATTATTAGTATCATAAATATAAGAGCCTTTGGCATGGGATATTTCCATAGCTAAAGGATGTGGAGAAGTTTGTGCTTGGTATTTAAAGAAATCGGATGTCATTTCTGTTTTTCAGGAATAAAACCTTTCTTCTTAGTGGTTTTTAATTTTTCTTTTGGTATTTGTCTCGGCGTTTTACTTGACAATTTTTTGTTTTTTGGTATTTCAAATAATTTTGGTCCCCATATATAAACACTATCATTAGTTTGAATGTCACTAACAAGACACCTTAGTTTCTTTCCATCATTTTCTTTTTCCCCGGTTATAGAATATTTAGTCCATTTATTAGTTAATTTTATAGTTAAGGTTTTATAATTAGTGTAATTTCCTCCATTTTCTTGAAATCTAATTCTTGTTTTTCCTTTTCCTTTTAACCAAATTGACCACCTAAAAGTGCCGTTTTCTTTATTAACAACTTGAAGAATATAACCATCACCCGAACCTGTACCAATAATATTAACCGCATTCATTTTTCCTTTTGGATTAATTTCATTATCAGATGTTAGGCTGGTAGCAACTTTTTCCCAATTATTTGAGTAAAAATCATTAGGAGATTTTAATAAGTTAATTGTCTTTTTTGGTAAATTTCGTGAAGCTTTAGGTTTTTCTTTTGGACTTGTTTTTGCTTCTTCATCAGCTTTTTCAATACGTTTTAACATATCGTCATCAAAGAAATCTTCTTGCGGAATATAATCATCTAAGCCTTTAATTATTGGTAAAACCAAAGGCGGGTCGTCTTTAAATAAATCTTCAATACTTCTTGGGCGTTCATCTTCACGCCAATCAAAACCTTTTAATAGCTTTTCGTTTTCTGGATATTTAGATTCAGGATGCATATCGCCATCAATCTGATTATACCTTGTGTATTCTTCTATATCTCCATTTGCAAAAATTATAGAAACACTACCAGACTTAGCTTTGTCAATACCAATAAGTTCTTTATTTTCATTTCTAGCATAAAAAATAGATTCGGCATTTTTAATAATATCTACTTTACGAAGCGTATTTTCTTCATTAAATAAACCAATTAATTTCTGTCCATGAATTTGATTATAGCCACTGCCTAATGTGTCTTTGCTTATAATAGATGCGTCATTAAAAACAATAAGTGAATCTAATTTTTCAGTTTCAGGATTTGAAATTAAGTGAATCGTATCACCTGTCATTTGGTTTTTTATATTCCAAAGAATAGGTTTGCGTTTTATAGCAAAGGCATCAGTTGATGATAATCGTGATATATTTATTAATTGTGTTAGTCCAGATTCATGATTTGTATGTATAGAATCTGCTTTGGCACTCATGTCTGTTTTAAAAAGTCTAACATTTCGAAAGGCTCGTGTAATTCTTTTTTCTGGTTTGCCTGTAACCATCAGCGTGTCAGCGTGTATATAAATAGAATCCTTTTCTTGTATAGTAATTGCTAAAGCACGTTTTGTTATAAAAAGTGAGTCTTTTTCTTTAAAAACTTCGGCGTAATGCCCTTTTATAATACTTTTGTTTATGGTGTCAGTTACTGTAATGTTATTGGTTGCCGATGCAAAATTTCTATTATTATCAAAATATAAACTATCGCCTTCAATCGTTCTATTATCATAATCTATTTTGGCGTTTTTTAATGCATACCCAGTATTGGCTTGCGTATCATAAAAACCTTTTTCACAATAAGTAACACTTTCTTCTGTAGTTATTGTTGACGGACCAAATAAATAAGCATGACCAGTATCTGAATAAAAGTCGAAATAATTTGAAAGAATGGTCGCATCCGGATTTACTAAAACAACATCTTCAACAAATTGATACTTTTTAATATCCATGTAATAGCGACCGATTTTACTTGTAATGGTGCCAGAAGAATCTTTTACAACAGTACCGCCAGTTCTGTAAAAAGCTTGTTGTTTTGTGCGGTCAAAATATAAAGTATCTGTTGTTATTGTTGAATTTGGGTCGGTTAAAACGACTTCGCCACTTGCAAAAGCCAACTGAGTTTTACCACTATATTCTATGTATTTTGAAACCATATTTATGGTATCACCTTGAATCATTTTTACATTACCATAAGCTTCAATAAAGTTTTCGTTACTGTAGTAAAATGCTTTGTCACACCACATATTTATGCTTTCGTGAATAATATGAACCTGTTGAGAATCGTCTCTAGTTAAAATTTTTGCACCAGGATAATTAGCTTCATCAAAATTTAAAAAACCAGAATATTCAATCTTAATTTTCTTTTGTGCAAAACTAAATTCTGAATGTGTTAAACATAAAAAAAGAATAATGTAAAAAATGTGAGGTATTCTCAAAATGAAATTATTTGTAGCAAAAATAACGATAATATTGGTGTTTAAGTATATAATATGGATATGAAACAAAAAACGCTTCAAAATATTTTTGAAGCGTTTAAGTCTATTTTGAATATAAATTTAAGGCTTACTAAAGTAAATTAAAAGTTAAGAAATATTTATATCCACCTTGATTTATCATAATCCAAGCAACTAATTTGTTAGTTTCAGGTTCAAAAAGTAATGCTCCTAATGGGTTTTCTGGGTATTCTTTTCTGTAGTATGCAAAAACGTTTTTGTCTTTTTTATACATTTTTTCACCACTGATACTTTCCTTAATCTGTTGCTCGTCAAAGGGTTTATAAATCTTATGGTGTTTATAAAACCTCATAGGTTTTGCGTCTAAATTTTCTAAACCTAAACTATCTATTGTGTTTCTAAAACTAAAACTAAAACTAAAACTAAAACCAAAACCAATACCTTGTTTCTTATTTATTGGTCTTA
>CAZLXG010000050.1:11516-15597 GCA_964563585.1 uncultured Flavobacteriaceae bacterium
CTAAAACTAAAACTAAAACCAAAACCAATACCTTGTTTCTTATTTATTGGTCTTAATGTAAATAGGTTCCCTTTACTGCTTTTAATGACACCATTATAACCAGAACTACTAGAATTTTGTAATGTTGTTAACTCTACATTTAAATAAATACTACCAGGTATTTTTTTTTCGTAGTAAAAATCTATAGTATTATCATTGTTTTTTTTATAACTAATGGTAACATTTTTATTTTGAGATATAACAGTATGACTAACTCCTAAAATGATAAAAAAGATAATTAATATGTTTTTTTTCATTTTTTTAAATACTGTATTAATTGTAAATTATTAATATTTATGGCAAAAAAAACCTGCTAAACAAATATACAATAGTAGGTTTCATGATTTTGATTTAATTGATAATATTAGACTCATTTAGAATCCAAGGATAAGAGTTTCTCTTATGTTTTGTTATACCATTAAAGAAAGCAATTATTTCTCCTTTCTTAATTATAATTGGCGTTATTATTGCCTTATTACTTAGAAGAAAATAAACACTCTTAAGATCTTTGTATATAATTTTTGATGATAAATTATATTTTTCTAAATCCTTGTAAGGAATAATTTCATAATCATTATTATTCTTTTTAATTTTTGAATTAATAAGTTTTATTTGATTAGTTATTAATTCATTTATTACTTTTTTACCTTCATAAGATTGTTTTTTTGGAAAGTCAATATATTTTTTCCAATTTTCATAATCTAGATTCTCTTGTAAAATTATGTCTTCAACAAATTTTGTTATTAGCACTTCTTGTGATTCTATATCACTACAGTTAAATAGCAAAATACAAACAAATAATTTATAATATGTTTTCATAATATTTTGAATCATTTATCGATTTTAAATTTTATTATTATACTTTTTGTTTAATAAATAGGGCTCAATGGGGTCATTACCAATATTTAAATGAGGAAAAAAAGAAATTATTTTATTGTTTTCAACTACATATAAGCAAACACTATTTTCATTATTATCAAAAATCGAAAAATAAACAGTATTTAATTTGTTATATTTTAATTCTTTATAAATTTTTGAAGATTTAATTTTCGAATAATTTTTTACTTCCTCATAATGAACAATTTTATGACTATACCATTCCTCTCTTTTAATAGATTCTTTATTTAGCATAATAGCATAATTTACCATTTCTATAATTTTATTTTTATCATTTTCTGTTTTATCATAAAAATTTAAATAGGTTTTATATTTTTTATTGTTCTTTAGAAGAATGTTTTTAGCTAAACTGTCTAGCTGTATTTTTGTTTTATTACTCTGATTTTGGGCATATAACATAGTTAGTTTGTTAATTTCCTCATAGTTGCAGTTATTCTCTTTTAAAATTATATTTTTAATAAAATTATTTATAAGTTTTTTATCATTCTCAATATCTGATTGGCTTTTAGTTTTATTACAATTAAAGAATATAAAAATGAAGGTAATAAGGAATAAATACTTTTTCATAGAATGTTTATTTTGCTAGATTTTTTCTTTTTCTTAAAAAGAAGAAAAACTAAATTAATTTTTAATTACAGTCTCCAGATTGTGAAGGTGCATTATTTGTAATTGTACTAGTTGAATAATCGTTACTTTGTGGTAAGTTACGAATATATTGTCCTAAAACAGAAGGAGCAGAACCACCGCCACCAGGATATAAAGGAGTATAGCAGTTAGGTAAATTTAATCCAGTTTTATTTCCTATTTCAATAACATAATCAGTACAGTTAAAATGATTTATATTATAAATTTCTGGTGGTGTAACTGCGTATTCAATTATACTTAATACTTGCTCTGGAGTTATGTTAACTGAGATACTAGCATCATATTCATGGTTTTGATCATTACCCATTGCTCCAGTATCTAGGAAAGCAGCTTTAGCTTTTTTCTCTGGATAAAAACCAAAAACCACAGTATTTCCATTTTGTGTTAAAGAGACGAATGCATGCCCTGGATCAAGGTTTGAATTTGTTGGCAGTGAAGAGTTTGCCGTTGGTTGGTCAGCATAAATTGTTAAAGTAGTTGGTGTATCAATATCCAAACACCATAAAAACTGAACCATATTTTTTATAGGGTTGTCTGGAGCTACAACAACAACCTCTATTTCAGCATCATCAAGTTGATATTTACATTCAGAGCCACTACAACTGTTATAAACACCACCATCTCCAGAGTTTTTATATAACCCAGCTCCTCCGCCACCAGAAGTATTTAAATATGGTAACCAATTTGATTCACAAATTTCGTCGGTGGTAAACCCTTCATAAGAAGTTCCAGTATAATACATATTTCCATTTTGATCTTTATTATACCAATCTATATAATGGTAAGTAGTTACTGTTAAACAAGTTTCATCAACTCTGCTAAAAAGATTTTCATTTCTTAAATCTTTAAAATTTTTATTATAAAATTTATTATCATCAGTTATGTCTTCCATTATTTTTTTAGCATATACCACATCACCATTCTTGTTTAAAAGATGTATAAAACCTGTGAATCCAGATGTGTCAGCAAAACTTTTTTGTGAATTTAAAAAACTTTTAGAGTTTTCTTGATAAAACCTAATAATGTAATACTCAAAGATTTGTTCTTCATTCTCGGTTACTAGTAATTTATAGTTTATACTGTATTCGCTCTTTTGTTTTTTAGTTTTACTAATGTCATCAGGATTAAATTTACTTGTATATGCAATAGGGAATTCATAATAAAAACTTTCTAAGTCTTCAGAATATTGTTTTAATGGATTATTCCAGACTACTTCAAAATCATAAGGTAATGCTTTATTAAAACTTTCTGGATTAAAATGACTTTGAAGTTCTTCTAAAAAGTTAGATGAATTGTTTTCAACAAGCTCATTTTCGGTTTGACAGCTCCATATTAATAAGAATATGCCAAAAAATAAAAATGTTGACTTTAAAATTGTGCTAATTGGTCGTTTTTTCATGTTAATCATTGTTTATAGATTTATATTCAAATTTATATTCAATGATACTTCTATTAAGTAAGTACAAAGTCCAGTTTTAATATAAAGTTAAAGATTTCGGACACCTTTTTTAAATTCAACAGGAGTTTTACCAGTAAATTTTTTAAATGCCGTATAAAAACTAGATTTAGAATTAAATCCTGCTTCTAAGCCAATTGCGACAATTGTATAATTATTGTAATCTTCATTTGTTAACATATTTTTTGCTTCATTAATTCTTAAGGTATTTATATAGTCATTAAAATTCACATTTGAATTTTTGTTAACAAGCTGGGATATATAGCCTTCACTTAAATTAAGTTCTTTTGATAGAGTTTCTAAGGATAGGTTTGGGTTAAGATAACTTTTATTGAATTTCACATAATCTTCTATTTTATAAAAGCCTTTTGCTTTTTCTTTGATGGTTTTTGTTAATTGATTTTTTTTAAAATTGATAATTCTATTTTTTCTTAGCTCAATTCTATTTTTTAATTCTTTAGATTTATTAGCCCCCCACATACCCAATCCAATAAACTAGTATTGATATACCAATCCACATTGGGTAAAATATGTAAGATTTATTTAGATTATAAATCACAACAATAATTAAAGCAATTAGCCAACAAGAGCATACAACCAGTCCAGTATAAATAAGTTTTTTTAGCCAGTTGGTTTCGGACTTAATCCATGTAATATCATAGCTTTTATCTCTTTCATGCTTTTAAAATCATTTTATGTACAAAATACATAATGAGTACATTAAAAATGAATGATAAAAACTCTATATAAACATATATACCTCTTTGAAAATGTGATGAAACTTTATGAATGTTATTTGACGTGTAATTAAATACAACTTGTAAAACATGAATTAATAAAACTATAAAAAACGGTAATATTAAAAACAACTTAGTTTTTAATTTAAGTTTTTGTTTACCAATGAATTTGTGTACATACATATAAAACATTGGTAAAACCAACCAATGCCAAGGAATATAAATTAATTTTAGAATATAATATTTATTAGCTGAGTATCTAATAACCAATATTGTAAATTGCTCAACGATAAGAAAAGAACTACTA
>CAZLXG010000051.1:0-4251 GCA_964563585.1 uncultured Flavobacteriaceae bacterium
CCTAAAATAATGTAAGTTAATTTTTTCATAAGTTAATTTGTTAATTGTTAATAATAGCTGTTTAAATTAATAAAAAAGATTGAAGAATTAATCCAATAATGATAAAAATATTTATTTTTCTTACAAAAAACATCTATTTAAGCTGGAAAACCTAACATTTCACCCATTCCAACAGTAAATAACCAACATCCATATACAGCATGTTCTATAGAAACTAAAAGTGTTGATTGTGTTTTACTGTAAGTCAATGCAAACAACAAGCCTCCAAGAAACGTTAATACAATTACTAAAGTATTTCTAAAGAAAATATGTGCTAAAGAAAATACTATTGCATTAATGAAAATGAATAAACTATTGTTATTAAATAGTTTAGAGTATCGTTGAAAATAAAACGTTCTATAAATTAATTCTTGAGGATACACTGAGAAAAAAATATAAATAAATAAAATAAAAATCCACAGTTTAGGTTTTTCAAGAATCACATTAAATAATACTTCTTTATTAGTAAACCAAACAAAAAGTGTTGCTATAATAGCAATTCCTATAAACTTAACAAAAGTTTGTTTCCAAAAAGGTTTCCAATTTAAATGACTTGACACTTTAAATTTAAGCTTTTCAATTTTCAATAAAACGTATACAATATATAGAAATCCAACACTGCCAATTATCATTTTTATCCAACCAGCATAGTGTATCGAAAAACTAATCGGGATTAAAATAAAAATAATTAAAAACTCAATGCTTCTATAAATTACAGATTTCATATTACATATTTATTGCCGTGGTGTGCTTTACTTCACTTATTACAAACATACTGTGTGTACTACCAATATGATTGATTGTAGTTAGTTTTTTAACCATAAACTCTCGAAAAGCTTCCATATCTTTTACAAGTACTTTTAATAAATAGTCGTAATCACCACTAATATGATAACACTCCAATACTTCATTTAATTTTGCAACTTCATTTTCAAACTTTATAACATAGTCTTGTGAATGTTGTATAAGCTTTATGTGGCAAAACGCAACAAAAGATTTTTCAACTTTCCCTTTATTAACTAAAGCAACATATTTATCAATAAACCCCGCTTTTTCAAGTTTTTTAATGCGCTCGAAAACCGCTGTAACAGAAAGATTTAATTTATTTGAAAGCTCTTTATTTGTTTGCTTACTATCTTGTTGTAAATAACCTAATAATTTTTTATCAGTATTATCAAAAATCATAATTGAAAAATTTTCTTCAATATAAAGAATATTTTCTTTATTTTAAATTTAAAATCTAATTTAATGAAAGTTAGTAGATTTATTTTCTAAATATTAATTATTGTATTGATTTTTATTCTAATAAACATGAGCTTTGTTAAAACTAAACTCAATATCATGGCTTTTAAACCCGCAAACAATATACAAGATTTACAATATTTTGGTGAATTCGGAGGTGTAAATCCTTCTATTTCAGATTCTTCAACCTATACATTTTTATCTGCAAAAACCATGTTTGATACTTTTGAAGGTAATGCAGATGGTTGCTACCTATACTCGCGTCACACAACACCTTCAAATTTATATTTGGGTGAAGCATTAGCTGCAATGGAAGGCACTGAAACCGCCAATGTTACAGCTTCTGGAATGGGTGCAATCACTTCAGTTTTATTACAATTATGTGAAGCTGGAAATCATATTGTTTCTAGCAGAACTATTTATGGTGGTACTTATGCTTTTTTAAAAAACTTCACACCTCGCTTTAATATTGAAACATCGTTTGTAGATATTACAAAATTAGATGTTGTTGAAGCTGCCATTACAAAAAACACTAAAGTATTATATTGTGAAGCGGTTAGCAATCCTCTTTTAGAAGTTGCTGATATTAAAGGTTTATCATTATTAGCAAAAAAATATAATTTAAAACTAGTAGTAGATAATTCATTTTCTCCTTTATCTATTTCACCTGCAAAATTAGGCGCAGATATTATATTACACAGTTTAACAAAATTTATTAATGGCACGAGTGATACTGTTGGAGGTGTTGTTTGTGGTACACAAGAATTTATTGATGATTTACGAAATGTAAACAGCGGAGCATCAATGCTTCTAGGGTCTACCATGGATAGTTTGCGTGCTGCTTCTATATTAAAAAACTTAAGAACCTTACACATTAGAATGCAACAGCACAGTTTGAATGCATCTTTTTTAGCAGAAAAATTTGAGAATTTGGGTTTGAAAACTGCATATCCAGGTTTAGAATCTCATCCTACAAATAAATTATTCAAATCTATGATGAATGAAAAGTATGGCTTTGGAGGTATGCTTACCATTGATGTTGGGTCACTTGAAAAAGCAAACGAACTTATGGAAATGATGCAAAAAGAAAATTTAGGATATTTAGCAGTAAGTCTTGGATTTTATAAAACATTATTTTCTACTCCTGGAACTTCTACTTCTTCTGAAATCCCTGAAGATGAACAAAAAGAAATGGGTTTAAATGATGGATTAATCAGGTTTTCAATTGGATTAGATGCAGATATAGAGCGTACCTACAGTAAAATGCATGCATGTATGGAGAAATTAAATATAATTTAATTTCCTTTTAAACGCACCCAAAGATTATTAATAACCGCACTAAATTCTTCGGATTTTTGTTCGAAATCTATCATATTTAAACGCCCATTTTCTTTAAATAGTAAAAAACTAAATATTGAAGAATTTGGGTTTTCTAAATTAGATAACGGATAACGTAAATCATTATACTTATAAGTATCATCATCATTTTTATAAACACTATAGTATTGATTACTAAACCAAGCTAGGTGTTTCACATCGTTAAATTCTGCTGGTGAAAGCGCTCTTTCCTTTGGCAATGCTCTCCAGTTAGAAAATCTATTTTTTGTATCTAATAATGAATAATAAGCAACATAATAAGACGAATCCGTTTCAGCAATAGCATACCACAAAATATTATTAAATATTGATGGCTGTGTCCTATAACGCGTGTAGTTTATTCTGTTTTCATTCATACTCTTTCTGAAAATGGAATCTATATATAATTTATTTCCAAGAGTAAAAATCATATAAATTGAACTTATTCCTATACCTAATTTCAACCATAATTTTCTTTTATTATTTTTTCTGTTGAAAAACATTAAAACAATCATACAAATTAAAAAAGGCAACGTGTAAATTGGGTCGACTACCGCAATATTATTAAACGCCACTCTGTAATTTATAAAAGGCGCAAATAACTGTGTGCCATAAGGTGTGAAGCAATCTAAAATTGGATGCGTAAACAACGACCAAAAAAAGAGCAATATCCAATCTTTTTGAGAGGTAGTATTTAAGCGTTTACCAGAATTGTATAATTTATGAACTACCCAACCGAATAAAAATGCACTCAAAACGGAAAATAAAATAGAATGCATAAAACCTCTATGGAATAACATCGCATCAATTTCATTATTATAAAGTAAGCTTCCTATAAATACATCTAAATCTGGTATTGTGCCACCAATAGCACCAAATAACAAAGCTTTATTACCTATTTTTTTACCTAAAACCGCTTCTCCACAAGCAGCTCCTAAAATTATTTGAGTTAATGAATCCATAATATATAAGCGCAAAAGTACTTAACTAATTTGATTTGGAAACCTTAGTCAAAAATTGTAACATTACATTATAAAATTTTAATATGAAAGACGAAAAAAATATTTCTGAGTTTAAAGCTAACGACCAAACCATTATAGAAAACAAAGAATTAAACTTTTTTGAAGCATTAATTCCTGTTGTTATCTTAATGAGTATGTTAGCTTATAATATATTTTTTGTTGAAGATCAAGAATGGTTTGGTGGCTACACTAACCAAATTATTTTATTACTTGGAGGAGCTGTTGCTGCTATTGTTGGCTTGTCTAATAAAGTAACATTTGGCAGAATGTTTACCGAAATTGTAGAAAACCTAAAAAGTGTTTTTATTCCAATTATGATACTGTTTTTAGTTGGTGCTTTAGCTGGAACATGGCTTATAAGTGGTGTAATTCCAGCTATGGTTTACTATGGTTTACAAGTATTAAGTCCTGAAATATTTTTACCAGCTTCAGTTGTAATTTGTGCAGTAATTTCTATTGCAACAGGAAGCTCTTGGACAACCTCTGCAACGGTTGGTATTGCACTTATTGGAATAGGAACAGCTTTAGGAATTAATCCAGGAATGATTGCTGGAGCCGTAATTTCGGGCGCTTATTTTGGAGATAAAATGTC
>CAZLXG010000051.1:4351-15590 GCA_964563585.1 uncultured Flavobacteriaceae bacterium
TATTTGGTGGCGTTATGGATGCTATTGGTGCGTTAGCACGTATAACAAAAGCATTACTATCAGTAGCAACAACCGTTTTTGGGCTTTTCGCAAGTACAGTAATAAGCTGTTTAGGTTTAAACGCCATTGCTTCCGACCAATATTTAGCCATTGTAATTCCGGGTAAAATGTTTAAAAAAGCTTTTGATGATAAAGGCCTTGCTCCTGAAAACTTAAGTAGAACTCTTGAAGATTCAGGAACAGTAACTTCTGTTCTTATTCCTTGGAATACTTGTGGCGCATATCAATCTGGTGTTTTAGGTGTGGATGTAAGTCAATATTTTATGTATGCTATATTCAATTGGCTAAGTCCATTTACAACACTTCTATTTGCTGCTCTTAACATTAAAATTAAGCAACTAACTTCAAAATAGTTTTAAATTATCGTTTTGTTGTTTTATCATAGTTTTAAACTATGATTTTATAGGAAATTAAAATTTTCTTTTGCATATAATTTTTGTGTTGTACACTATCTTTGCATAAAGAAAATTAATATTCATTTAAAACATAAAAAATATGGCATTAGTAGGAAAAAAATTTCCAGATTTAAACGTAGACGCAATGAACGAAATGGGAGACACTTTTAAAGTGAACGTTCTTGAAGAAGCAGTAAACAACAAGAAAAAAGTAGTTCTTTTTTGGTATCCAAAAGATTTCACTTTTGTATGTCCAACAGAACTACACGCATTTCAAGCTGCTTTAGGTGAGTTTGAAAAAAGAAACACTATTGTAATTGGTGCATCTTGCGATACTCCAGAAGTACATTTTGCATGGTTAAGTGCTGCAAAAAACAATGGTGGTATTGAAGGTGTAACGTATCCGCTTTTAGCTGATAGTAACAGAAATTTATCTAGCATTTTAGGTATTCTTGATATTACAAACGAAACTTACGATGAAGAAACTGGTACTGTACAAGTTGAAGGTGACAACGTAACGTACAGAGCAACTTATCTTATTGATGAAGAAGGAACTGTACAACACGAAAGCATTAACAATATGCCTTTGGGTAGAAATGTAAACGAGTATTTACGTCTAATTGATGCATTAACTCACGTTCAAGAAAAAGGAGAAGTTTGTCCTGCAAACTGGGAAGAAGGAAAAGATGCGATGGCTCCTAATGCAAAAGGAACTGCTGAGTATTTAGCTTCTCACTAAAAAAACTACGCCATTGCGAACTGCATGAAGCAATCTCTTAATAATTAAGTAGATTGCTTCGTTACACTCGCAATGACAAATAAAATTCAAAATCATGATTCAAGAATTAGAACAAGATAACTTAGCTGAAATAATTTCTAACAATGAAACCGTTGTGGTGCAATATTCTGCAACATGGTGTGGGAACTGTAGAATTATGAAACCTAAGTTTAAAAAATTAGCTTCTGAAAATAACAATATTACTTTTGTAATTGCTGATGCTGAAAAATTTCCAGAATCTAGAAAATTAGCTACTGTAGATAATTTACCAACGTTTGCAACTTTTAAAAACGGTAAGTTTTCAAATCAGGTTCAAACAAATAAATTTGACGTATTAAAAACATTAGTTGATGAAATTACCAGTAATTAAACATCTTACACAGTTTATTGAAGAAAACGACGAAGATTTCGTTATTGAAACCATTGAAACTTTAGAAGCTTTAACTGAGGTTTCTTCACTTAAAGATGAAGAACTAGATGTTATTGGCGAGCTAATTTCAAACATGTATGGCGCCATTGAAGTTAATAAAATGATGAAAGAAGGCACTCCAAAAAAAGAAGCTCTAAACAGTTTTATGAAACGTGTTTTAGGTTCTATAGATAAGTAAATATTTAGATTAACAGCAAAATTAAACGCTTCATTTACATATAAAATGAAGCGTTTTTTTATGAAACAATTTCATAAATATAGCTTTCAAAAGATTAAATATTCATATTTTTAATCCAATAATAAATAAACACTAAATATGGCAACAGTAACACTAAAAGGAAACAATATAAATACTATAATTCAAGATGCATAATTGTTTTAGATAAAAACGGTACTGTAAAATATACTGAGTAAGTTGCATAAACTACCGAAGAACCTAATTATACAGCAGCAATACACGCACTATAAATGAATAAAAAAGAATCGTTTTTTGTAAATAGAATAAAAAGTATTGGTTATGCTTTTAAAGGCGCAGTATTACTTTTAAAAACCGAATCTAACATAAAAATTCAATTTGTAATTGGCATTATAGTTATAATTTTAGGGTTTTATTTTCAAATTTCTTCTACCGAATGGATTTTACAAATACTAACCATTGCACTTGTTATATCAGTTGAAGGCTTAAATACTGCTATTGAAAAAATAGCAGACTTTATTCATCCAGAATACCATAAAAAAATTGGATTTATAAAAGATGTAGCAGCAGGAGCAGTTTTTATAACTGCAATTTGTTCAATAATAATTGGTTTAATCATATATGTTCCAAAGATTTTTTAATATACGATTACTCATAAAAAAACGTTAGTAATTTGTATTTTTGTTGCATTGTGAAAACAATATATTTCTGAATATGTTTCAGAAACTCAATTTAGAAACGTAAAGCATTAATGGCTAAGAAAAAAACCAAGACTAAAAAACCGCCTACAAAAAAACTTAAAAGACCCAGTTTTAAGTTATCTAGCCAACAAAAGCTTGTACTAGGTAGTTTTTTAATCATTACTGGAATTTTATTATGCATCGCATTTATCTCATTCTTTTTTACTGGAGAAGCAGACCAAAGTAGCATAACCGATTTTGCTACAAGAGATACTAAAGCTAAAAATTGGTTAAGTAAATCTGGCGCTTGGTTAAGCTACTTTTTTATTCAACGTGGTTTTGGTGTTTCATCATTTATATTTTCAGGTTTAATTTTCCTTTCTGGTGTTTATGTTTTAATGGATTTAAAAAAAAACAAACTGCGTCAACATTGGTTTTGGGGAACTCTAATTGCAATTTGGTTATCTATTCTTTTTGGCTTTTTTGGCGATAAAAATGATATTCTTGGTGGTACAATTGGGTTTGAAATAAATACTTTTCTACAAGATTATATAGGAAAAATAGGCACTTCACTCCTACTTTTATTTGGACTTATCACCTATTTAGCAATTCGATTTAAAGTAACGTTTCAAAGTATTTCTAAAATTTTTACATCTGCTAAAAAAGACATTAAAGATGAATTTTCAGGATTAGAAAATGAATTATCTGTGCCTTTAGACAATAATTTATCTGAGGAAGCCGAAGCTATTAAATCTGCTTTTGAAATCCCTTTAGAAACTAAAGAACCAACTTTAAAAAAGGAAGCCGTTGAAACTTCACCAAAAACATCTTTAGAAATTAAAGCTACTCCTGTTGAAGAAGAATTAGAAATGAAAGTCGAAGAAGTTACTGAAGAACTTTCAGAAACAGATAACCTAGCAAACAAACTAGTTGAAGATTTTGGTCAATTTGACCCTACATTAGAATTGGGTAATTATCAATTTCCGCCTTTAGACCTTCTTAAAAAATATGACACCGAAAATATTACGGTAAACCAAGAAGAATTAGAAGAAAACAAAAACAAAATTGTAGAAACTTTAAACAATTATAAAATTGGTATTTCTAGTATAAAAGCAACTATTGGCCCAACAGTAACGTTGTATGAAATAGTTCCGGAAGCTGGAGTTCGTATTTCAAAAATTAAAAACTTAGAAGACGACATCGCCTTATCTCTTGCTGCACTTGGTATTAGGATAATTGCACCAATTCCTGGAAAAGGAACTATTGGCATTGAAGTACCAAATAAAAATGCGACCATCGTTTCTATGCGTTCGGTAATTGCATCAAAAAAGTTTCAAAATTCCGAAATGCAACTTCCTATTGCTTTAGGTAAAACTATTAGCAACGAAACTTTTGTTGTTGATTTAGCAAAAATGCCTCACTTATTAATGGCTGGAGCTACAGGACAAGGAAAGTCGGTTGGTCTAAATGCGGTACTTGCTTCTCTGTTATATAAAAAACATCCTGCTGAAGTTAAGTTTGTTTTAGTAGACCCGAAAAAAGTTGAGTTAACGCTCTTTAATAAAATTGAACGTCATTATTTAGCAAAACTTCCAGACAGTGAAGACGCTATAATAACCGATAACACTAAGGTTATCAATACATTAAACTCATTATGTATTGAAATGGATAACCGCTACGATTTACTTAAAAATGCTTTCTGTAGAAACATTGCAGAATATAATACAAAATTTAAAGCACGAAAATTAAATCCGAATGATGGTCATCAATTTTTACCATATATAGTTTTAGTAGTAGATGAGTTTGCAGATTTAATTATGACTGCTGGTAAAGAAGTAGAAACACCTATTGCACGTTTAGCGCAATTAGCTCGTGCTATTGGTATTCACTTAATTATAGCAACACAACGTCCATCTGTAAACGTTATAACAGGAATTATAAAAGCAAATTTTCCTGCGCGTATTGCTTTTAGAGTAACAAGTAAAATAGATTCTAGAACCATTTTAGATAGTTCTGGTGCCGACCAACTTATAGGTCGTGGAGATTTACTATACACACAAGGTAACGATGTTATTCGTGTACAATGTGCTTTTGTAGATACACCCGAAGTAGAAAGAGTAACAGAGTTTATTGGTTCTCAAAAAGCGTATCCAGATGCCTATCTATTACCAGAGTATGTTGGTGAAGAAAGTGGCACAAGTCTTGATATAGATATTTCAGATAGAGATAAACTATTTAAAGATGCCGCTATAGTTATTGTAACTGCGCAACAAGGTTCAGCATCTTTATTACAACGTAAATTAAAATTAGGCTACAATAGAGCTGGCAGAATAATAGACCAATTGGAAGCCGCAGGCATTGTTGGGCATTTTGAAGGTAGTAAAGCAAGACAAGTTTTAGTACCCGATTTAATAGCCTTAGATGCATTTTTAGAAAATGAAAAATTATAACTTAGGTTTTATAAAAATGAAAAACATAATAACAATACTTTTTATTGCCATGTCTTTTATTGGCATTGCTCAAAACAAAGCAAAAGACTTATTGAATGAAGTTTCTGCTAAAGTAAAAAGCTACGATAACATTTCAATAGAATTCAAATATGTTCTTGAAAATGCTTCAGAAAATATAAAACAAGAAACTCGTGGCGATGTCGTTATGCAAGGTGAAAAATACCGATTAAACATCTTGGGAATTACACGCCTTTTTAATGGGAAAATCATGTACAGTATTAGTCCAGAAGATGAAGAAGTAACTATTTCATCTGAAAGTGATAATAAAGAAGATAGTATTACACCAAGTAAAATGCTTTCATTTTATGAAAATGGATATACGTATGTTATGGATATAGTTCAAAATGTAAAAGGTAGAAAAGTGCAATATGTAAAGCTAACACCTATTGATTCAAACTCCGAAATAAAATACATTCTTCTAGGAATTGACATTCAAACAAAACATATATATAATTTAATACAAGTTGGTGAAAATGAAACAAATACCATCCTTACTGTTAACTCTTTTAAAACTAACGAACCTATTTCAAAAAGCTTATTTACCTTTAACGAAAGTAAATACAACGATTATTACATTAATAAATTAAATTAACTAACCTTTGAAATAAATTTGATAATTATTTAACCAAATGATTATTAAAATTTAAGCCTGTGAAAATATTAGACAGATACATAATAACCACATATCTTAAAACTTTTATCAGCGTGTTTTTAATACTCATGCTGATTTTTGTATTACAAACCATTTGGCTTTATATAAAAGAATTGGCTGGTAAAGACTTAGATATTTCTGTGATTATCAAGTTTTTAGTATACTTTATGCCTAAGTTAATCCCTCTAGTTGTACCACTTACCATATTATTATCTTCCATTATGGTATTTGGTAATTTTGCTGAAAACTATGAGTTTGCCGCCATGAAATCTACAGGTATTTCATTACAGCGTGCCATGTCTGGTCTAAGTATATTTATTGTACTATTAGGCTTCACTACTTTTTTGTTTTCCAATAATGTAATTCCTTGGGCAGAATATAATTCGCTTAATTTAAGGCGAAATATTGCAAAAATTAAACCCGCCATGTTACTTGTAGAAGGACAATTTAATCAAGTAGGATCTTACAATATTAAGTTTGCTAAAAAAAGTGGCAATAATGGACAATATCTTGAAGATGTTGTTATGCATATAAAAGGTAATGACGGAAGAACAAATGCAACTATTATAACATCTTTAACAGGCGAACTTGTTGGTAAAGAAACATCTAATGTTTTAAAACTTATTTTATTTGATGGAAATTATTATAATGATATAAAACCAAAGAGTACAAAAGATAGAAAAAAACATCCTTTTGCTAAAAGTGAATTCAAAAAATACACTATTAATATAGACCTATCTAAGCTTAATAGCAATGTAGATATTGATGCAAAAAGTAATATAAGCAAATATAGCATGCTTAATTTAAGTGAACTAAATTATACTATAGATTCATTAGTAACAAAACGAGAAACAGAGCATGATATCTTTTCTAAAAGCTTATATCTACGTACTAGTGTTGTAAAGCTAACTGAAGATCAAAAGGTTAATTCTAAAAAGAAAGACACCTTTTATAGTGGCAATATTTTAGATATTCTTAAAAATAAAAGTAAAGTGCAATTATTAGATATTTCTTTGAATACTATAAAAAGCACAAAACAAATGATAACGTCTAAGAAGGCGACAATTAAAAAATCTAAATCATTATTTAACAAGCATATTATTTCTTTTCACGAAAAATTAGCGCTTGCAGTTGCCTGTATTATCTTATTTTTTGTTGGCGCTCCACTTGGTGCATTAATTAGAAAAGGTGGTATTGGCTTACCAATGGTAATCGCTATTCTTCTATTTTTAACGTACCATTTTATCGGTATTTTTGCTACAAATAGTGCTAAAACAGGAGACTTCAACCCTATTTTTGCAAGTTGGTTTTCTACATTAATTATGCTGCCACTTGGAATATTTTTAACAAAAAGAGCCACAGAAGATAAAGGTTTGTTTGATTTCGACAGTGTTTTAGTGCCTTTAAAAAACATGTTTAATATTAAAGAAAAAGACAGCGTTGATTATAAGTTTTTATCATCATACACCAATGAAAAATTAATTAATGTAGTAACCAGGAATATTGATAGTAATCAATATGAAGCTTTAAAAGTTTTAAATAAACGAGGTGTTTATGCTAATGAATTACGTGAAAATGGTTTATCCATTGATGAATCTTATGATGTTTCCGAACATGTTTCAAAAAACTACAAAGAACACTCAAAATTTGCCAGTGTGCTTTATAGCATCGGTTTTATATTATTAATTTTATTCTTCGTCTTCAAAAACAATAAATTACCATCACTACAATCAGCATCAATTCAACTAAGCATAGTCGCTTTATCTTTGTTTGTAATTTACTATTTTAAATCTATTTTAAATCTATTCAACTTTTATAGTCACATTAATAAAAAAGAAAAACGTCCACATTTTATTTTCTTACTACTTGGTTTACCTTTATATATGATTATTCATTTCTTTTTAAAATCGAAAATTAAAGAAGACTTGAAACAAAATTGTTTAGAGAATTTAAAATAAGCAATATCTTTGCATTCTATGATTATTGAATCTATGACACCAAAAAGCACTTCAGAATTTAAACTCAACTCTATTCACGAAGCCATTGACGATATTAGAAATGGTAAAGTTATTATTGTAGTTGATGATGAAAATCGTGAAAATGAAGGTGATTTTCTTGCTGCTGCTGAGAAAGTAACCCCCGAAATGATAAACTTTATGGCAACTCATGGTCGTGGACTTATTTGTGCGCCACTTACCGAAACTAGGTGTAAAGAATTAGAACTTAACATGATGGTTCGTAATAACACTGACCCACTAGAAACAGCATTTACAGTTTCGGTAGATTTAAGAGGTTATGGTGTAACTACTGGTATTTCTGCAAGTGATAGAGCACAGACGGTAAAAGCTTTAATTAATCATGATATTAAACCTCACGAATTAGCTAGACCAGGACATATTTTCCCTTTGGTAGCAAAAGAGGGTGGTGTTTTAAGACGAACCGGACATACAGAAGCTGCTATAGATTTTGCGCGTTTAGCAGGACTGCAACCAGCAGGTGTTATTGTTGAAATTATGAATGAGGATGGTTCTATGGCGCGTTTACCAGAACTATTTAAAGTTGCGAAAAAGCTAGATTTAAAAATTGTTTCTATTGAAGATTTAGTGGCATACAGAATGCAGCATGACTCTTTAATTGAGAAAAAAGAGGATTTTCAAATTGAAACACGTTTTGGAAGTTTTAGATTAAGAGCATATAAGCAAACGACTAATAATCAGATTCATATATCTTTAACAAAAGGTAGCTGGAAAGATGATGACCCTGTACTAACTAGAATAAATTCTACATTAATTAATAACGACATTCTAGGAACACTTACCAATAATGTAGATAAACAATTAGACAATATGTTTAAGATTATAAATAATGAAGGCAAAGGTGCTATTATATTTATAAATCAAGAATCGCAATCTATGAATATTTTAAAACGCTTATCGTTTTTAAAAGAAAATCAAGAATCTAGTAAAATTACTAAAGCACCTAGGATTAATATGGATACTAAAGATTTTGGTATTGGTGCTCAAATATTACACGATTTAAATATTCATAAACTTCGTTTAATTTCTAATACTAAACAAACCAAACGTGTTGGTTTAATTGGATATGGTTTAGAAATTGTAGAGTATGTAAAATATTAATACCTTTTGTAGATTGGTTTTGAGCTATTGAACTAAAATTTACAAAAAAATAATGCAACAATAACAATTCGAATCATACACTAAATAATTACATTAATAAATATACGCAATAATATAATATTGAATATATTAAGACTATAAGCATTGTAACAAATAATGTTACAATGCTTATAGTAATATAGACTTAATGGCAATAACCATTTTATTAGCTCTTTCTTTAACTTCTTTTTCTGTCCAAGAAAGTTTTATTAAACAAGAAATATTACGAGCAATATAATGGTCTGATTGTTCGAAAGTTTTAGTTTGAAGGTATTTTAATCCTTCTTTTACTTCCGTAGATAAAGGATATAAAGTTTTTAACTCTTTAAGATGCTGCCATTCACGAATATAATGCCAACTATTATCGTAATAATGAAAACAGGCATCTACTCCACTCTCTTTAAATGCAGTTGAAACTTTTCGAGATTTTTCTAAATCTGGTAAAAAGAAACTTAAAAATGAATAGCTTTCTTCTCCTCCTTCTGGAACTGTTCTAAATGTTACTTCTGGAATTACAGAAAGTGCTTCTCTAATAATAGTATAGTTTTTCTTTTGAATAGCTACAAACTCATCTAAACGACGCAATTGTGCTAAACCAACTGCTGCATGTAGTTCTGAAATTCTGAAATTATAGCCTAAAAACGGATGTGTTTCTGCCCCTCTATCGTTACCAACATGATCATGTCCGTGGTCTGAATAATGGTCTGCATTTCGGTAATACTTTTCATTATTTGTTAGTATTGCTCCACCTTCGCCAGCTGTAATTATTTTCACAAAATCTAGTGACAAACAACCTAAATCACCAATAGAACCTAATGGTTTTCCTTTATAAGTTGCTCCTGTTGCTTGTGATGAGTCTTCTATTAGAACTAAATTGTGATTTTTACAGATAACTTGTAATGCATCTAAATTTGCCATACTACCACACATATGTACTGGCATAATAGCTTTTGTTTTTGGTGTTATAGCCGCTTCAACTGCTTTAGGACATAATGTAAGTGTATCGTCAATATCTACTAAAATTGGTATTGCTCCAAGCATCATAATAGCTTCAAAACTGGCTACAAATGTAAATGTTGGCATAATTACTTCATCGCCTGCTCCTATTCCTGCTGATGCAAATGCTACAGAAACGGCTGCTGTTCCGCTAGATACTAATTGTGCATGATTTACTTGTAATTGTTGTTCCAACTCTTGTTCTAATTTCTTGGCTTTCCAGTGTCCGTTTCTCATACCGTCAAAACCATAACGCATTAAAACACCGTTATCTAAAACATCATTTACTTCTTTTCGTTCTAAATTTCCAAATAATTCAAATCCTGGCATACTATTATTCTATTTTGTTCTTGATTTGCGTTAGGGATTGCAGTGAAAATCCTTTTTTGAAATGCTGATAAGCATGAAAAAAAGATTGTAACGTAAAGCCCGACCTTTTTAGGTAACGCCCAAATAATTTATAATTCTATAATTGTTTCTTCTAGTGGTTTTCTAACTTTTGTAAAATCTGCAAACATATCGTCATTTGCTCGATAACCTATTGGAAGTAATAATACTGATTTTAATCCTTTCGCTTTTAAATTAAGAATTTTATTATACTTTTTAGGTGAAAATCCTTCCATAGGACAGGCATCTATGCCTTCAATAGCACAAACCGTTATTAAATTACCTAATGCAATATATGCTTGATTTTTAGACCATTGTCGACGCTTTTTTATAGACATATTTTGCATTGTTTTAACAAGGTCTTTTCTATAAGGTTCTAAAATAGCATTTGGTGTATTTCGTAATGCCTTTATATTCTTATAATAATTATTTATATCGGTATCTGTGATATTATTCTGAATACAAATAACGAGTAAATGTGATGCATCTAAGACTTGTTTTTGATAATATGAATGTTCTACAAGTGACTCCCTTAGTTTTTCATTTTCAACGACCAACAATGTTATTGTTTGCAAACCAAATGAAGTTGCTGTTAAGTTAAATGCTTGTTTTATTGTTTGTAACTTACTATTTGACAGCCTCTTATTTTTATCAAACTTCTTAGTGGCATAACGCCATTCCAATTGTTTTATAGTATTCATTTAGTAATTTGTGTTTTCACAAAAATAAGATATGAAATATGTTTTAAACTATCATTTGTAATAAATTAAATCAATAGATTTTAAGTTTATAATTTATTTTTAAAAAATTGAGTTTTTACTTGAAAGAAATAAAAAAGGGTTCTATATTTGCACCCGCATTCAGCGAATAGCTGATAAGATACTACTGGAGAATTGGCAGAGTGGTCGAATGCGGCAGTCTTGAAAACTGTTGAGGGTCACACCTCCGGGGGTTCGAATCCCTCATTCTCCGCTGAAAT
>CAZLXG010000052.1:0-15292 GCA_964563585.1 uncultured Flavobacteriaceae bacterium
AATAGCTAGAGAACGCATGTGGCTATTAATTATTTCGATAGTACTAGTAATAACTTCATTTTTAGTATACGTAGTAATAACACAAAGAAATAGAAATAAAGAATTAAAGTTTGTTCAGCAGCAGCAAGAAACCAATGAAGAAATATATAATCTTATGCTTTCGCAACATGACAATATTGAGGAAGCTAGAACTTTAGAGAAAAAACGTATTTCTGAAGAGTTGCATGATGGTATTTTAGGGCATTTGTTCGGAACACGTTTAAGTCTAGATACGTTGAATATGAGTAATACTCAAGAAGCAATAAAAACGCGTAGTAAATATATAGAAGAATTAAAAATTATTGAGCATGATATTAGACAAGTGTCTCACGAATTAAACACCGATTTTGTTGCAGGTTCTGGTTTTAAAGATATTATAGAAGATTTAGTTAAAAAACAAACAAAAGCATACCAAATTGATTTTAAATTAAAATATGATGAACTTATAAATTGGGACGAAATATCTAATAAAAATAAGATCCACATTTACAGAATAATACAAGAATCGTTGCATAATATTTACAAACATGCTAAAGCTAGTGAGATAAAAATTAGCTTTACACTAAAAAATAATGTAATTTGCTTAGAGATTTCTGATAACGGAGCTGGTTTTGATGTTAATAAAGCTAAGTCTGGTATTGGTTTAAAAAATATGAATTCTAGAATTGAAGAAATTCATGGAACCATAGAAATCGCCTCTAAAAGGAATATAGGAACCACAGTAATCATAAAAGTTCCTATAGTAGATTATGACAATGACAGAGACAATTAAAATATTAATGATAGACGATCACCCTATAATTATAGAAGGTTATCAAAACACATTACTTTTCACTAAGAAAGACAATCAGAAATTAGAAATTGATATTGCTAATAATTGTGATGAAGCCATGTCTTTAATGGATAAATCTCTTGAGATAAATTTACCTTACAATGTACTATTTGTTGATATTAGTTTGCCTCCATCAACAGACGGCTTAATGAACTCTGGTGAAGATTTAGCAGAATATGCGCGTAAAATGCTACCAAATGCAAAAATTATTATTCTTACCATGTTTAATGAATCGTTTAGAATTCATAACATAATAAAAACTATTGATCCAGAAGGGTTTTTAATTAAAAGTGATTTAACATCTAGCGAGTTAGCAAGTGCATTCCAAGCAGTGCTTTATAATCCACCTTTTTATAGTGGTACTGTAAATAGTCATATCAGAAAATCTATTATTAGTGATATTGTTATTGATGAAAAAAACAGGAAAATCCTTCATTTATTATCTCAAGGTGTAAAAACAAAAAATTTGGCAACCCATTTAGATATTTCATTAAGTGCCGTAGAGAAAAGAAAAAAGCACCTTAGAGATTTGTTTGAAGTTAATGATGGACAAGATGAAACACTTATAAAGAACGCTAGAAAAGAAGGTTTCGTGTAGCAAAATTGCATTATTTTACAATAAACGTAAAAAAAATCTACATTTTTTCATGCTTTTTAACCTCCAAAAGTATTGATATACTTAAGTTGTACCACTTACCCGTAAAAGTGTTACGGGTTTCCCACAGTTTGAAGACATATAATATATATATATTTGAATAATCAACACTTCAAAATCAATTAATCCCTCATTTTTTTTTGTTGATAATAGCAATTTACATAAAACCTTGTGGACTTGAGAGACCCACAGGGTTTCTTCATTTATAATATTAGTTTATTAAAAAAGGATTGTTCGGTTGTCCCATAGAATTCCAATAAATAGTCCTAGATAAATTATCGCAACAATAAACTTTATAAAAGTTGAGGTTAAAAACCCAATAAAAGAACCGAATGCTGCCTTTAATGCAGTGCTTGAATCTGCATTATTTAATAGTTCACCAATAAGTGCTCCAACAAAAGGACCAATAATAATACCGCCAGGAATAGGGCTTAGTAAGCCAACAATTAATCCAACAGTAGTTCCAATCATACCATATTTTGTGCCTCCAAATTTTTTGGTGCCTATAGCAGGAATTATATAATCTAAAATCCAGATTAGGATTGCTATAATAAGTGTAATAATAATAAATGATGTGTTCATTGGTATTACATCTGTTAAATGAAGTACAAATAAACCTAACCAACTTGTTAGTGGCCCAGGTAATACAGGTAGAAAGCTTCCAATGATGCCCAAAACTATTAATAGTGCAGAAATAATAATTAAAATAATATCCATAAATGTATTTAAGTTTACATTATTAAGACGTAAAATCGTGCCAAATGTTACATTTTTGAACTATAAAATTAGTTCAAACTAAATATTTAGTTATATTTGTTTTGTTATTCAACTAAAAAATTAGTTAAAAATGAAACAACTTACTAAAGCAGAAGAAGATATTATGCAAATACTTTGGCAACTTAAAAAAGCCAATGTTAAATCTATAATAGAACAATTTCCAGAACCGAAGCCTGCGTATAACACGGTTTCTACCATTGTTAGAATTTTAGAAAGTAAAGGCTTTGTAGATTATGAAAAACAAGGTAAAGGACATGTGTATTTTCCTGTTATGCAGCAAAACGATTACAGTAATCAATCAATAAATAAATTGGTTGATAATTATTTTCAAGGGTCTTTTAAAAGTATGGTATCGTTTTTTATGAAGAAAAATGATATTAGCTTAAATGAGCTAGAATCTGTTTTAAAAGAAATTAATAAAAAAGAATAATTATGTTACACTACATTATACAAACCATCGCATTTCAGTTATTCTTTTTACTAGCATACGATTTGTTTTTAAAAAAAGAAACGTTTTTTAATTGGAATAGAATTTATCTGTTGGCAACTATAGTATTATCTATGTTATTACCTTATATAAAAATTAATAGATTTAAAGAAGTTGTTCCACAAGAGTATATAATTAGACTTCCAGAAGTTATTTTAGGTGGAGGAATTACAAATTCTAATAATGTAATGCTAGAAAACAGTGAAGTAGTAGAACAAAGCACCATACTTATTTTTCAAATGATATTATATATAGGAGTTGCAGTTGCATTAGCATTATTCTTATATAAGTTAGTTAGAATTGTGTTTTTTATATCGAAAAGCACAAAGCATAAAAACGACAATATAACTGTAGTAAATTTAAAAAATAGTAACGCTGCATTTTCATTTTTTAATATTGTTTTTTTAGGAGAGAATCTTAAAACTGATGAGAAAGAGGCTATTTTAAAGCATGAGATTATTCATGTAAAACAAAAACACACCTTAGATTTGTTGTTTTTAGAAGTCTTAAGTATCATCTTTTGGTTTAACCCTTTGGTGTATATGTATCAAAACAGAATTGAAGTGCTACATGAATATATTGCTGATGCAAAAGCAGTAAAACATCAAAGTAAAACACATTATTATCAAAACTTATTAGCTCAAGTTTTTGACACTCAAAATATATCATTTATCAATCCATTTTTTAAACAATCATTAATCAAAAAACGAATCGTTATGTTAACAAAATCAAAATCAAAATCAAAGCAAATTAAATTAATTAAATATGCCGTATTAATTCCTATGGTTTTAGGTATGTTGGTTTATACGTCTTGTGAAAAACAAAATGAAATGAGTCAAGAAGATGAATTAAATTTAAGCCAATACTCTTATACTTTAGGCATATTAGGAGAAATGAGTGATGAGGTTAAAATAATTCATAATAAATATGAAGCCTTTTTAAAATCAAATACAGAATATGTAAGTTGGGTAAAATTGAATATAAAAAACAGAAAAGTTTCGTATAGTGTGCATTCTATAAATGAAAAACTTCCTGAAGGATTTGAGCTAGAACCGTTGGAAGTTAATTCAAAAGATGAAAAATTTTATAAAATGTTCGTACATTTTACTAGAGAACCTGAAACGGAAGAAAGTAAGAGGCAGAAAGAAAAAGAGCTTCTAGAACAAAAAGAGAAATATAAAAATGCACTTGAAGTACCTTTTATTGTTATAGATCAAGTTCCAGTATTTCCAGGATGTGAAGGTTTATCAAATGAAGAACAAAGAAAATGCATGTCACAAAATATTTCCAAACATGTAAATAGAAATTTCAATACAAAATTAGCTGAGGAGTTAAATTTAACAGGCAGACAGCGTATTAATGTTATTTTTAAAATTGATACCGAAGGTAATATAGTAGATGTAAAGTCTAGAGCACCACATTCAGATTTGGAAGCAGAAGCTATTCGAGTAATTAAAACACTTCCACATTTTAAGCCAGGAATAAATAATGGAAAGAAAGTAACTGTGTCATATTCGTTACCAATAATTTTTCAAGTAAGTGAGTAGAATTTTAATCATTTTTATAATAGCATTAGTATTTAAGACCGAAGCCCAAACTTCGGTTTTAAACGTTGCAGATAGTCTGTATTTACATGGTAATTATACCAAAGCAATACAGCAATATAAAACATATAATAACCAAGCCGAAGTTTACAATAAAATAGCAAAAGCATACATCGCTATTGGTAATTATGACAAAGCTATAAATAATTATAAAGAAGCTATAAAATCAAATTCTAATGACGCTTTAATTAAATATGATTATGGAAAACTGCTTTATAGAACAAAAAAATATAAAGAAGCTTCAAATGAATTTAATAAGCTTGTAAAAATAGATTCATTAAACCCAAATTATCAATATGAGTTAGGTTTATCGTTAGAAAAATTAAAGGATTCAACAACACAAAAAAGATTTCATAATGCATTTAAACTAGATAAAACACATCAAAAAGCAATTTTTAAAATTGCAAAATATTATGTGCAAAAAAGGAAACATAAACAAGCGGAAGAATACATAAATATTGGACTAGAAAGTTACCAAAACAACCTAAGTCTTATCAGTTTAAAAGCTCAAAACTATTATTGGAAACAAGATTATGATAATGCTTCAAAATGGTTCGAAAAGCTATTGAAACTTGGTGAATCTTCTGAGTTTATTCACGAAAAATTAAGTTTATGCTACTACCAAAATTATGAATATGAAAAAGCCGTGGTTCAACGTAAATTAGCATTAAAGTATAATCCAACTGATGCTACTGCAATATATATTATTGGCACGTATTATCAAGAATTAAATAATTTTGCCAAAGCAGAAGAATATATTAAAAAAGCGTTATTGTTGTTAGACCAACCTTTAGATAGAGAATATGCAAAATTAGGAACGATTTTAAATCATCAAAAAAAACATAAAGAAGCTATTGTAGCTATAAAAAAGGCAATAAAAGAAGACCCTACTAATGAGTCTACTAATTTTCATTTAGCTATAACTTTGGAAACGTATTATGCAGACTTTGATGCTAAAATTAAAATGTATGAAGATTTTAAGAAAAAGTTTCCTAATGGTCCGTTAAGTAAATTTGCAGACTATCGTATTTCTGAAATAAAAAAAGAAAAATTTATTAAAGAAGGAGAAAAGGAAGATTGAAAAGTATTTAAAAAGAAAAAAATTGTACTTTTCGGTTTCAGTTATTATTCATGAAGCGAATTAGTGTTTTTCTGTTATTTATTATGCTTTGTTCTTGCGAGTATTTTAATGTGAAGAAAACATCTTCTGAGGCTATTTTAAAAGAAGAATTACAAACCTTTAATTGGAATAATGTTGATGTATACCCAACATTTTCAGAATGTGATTCTTCTACTACAAAACAAGAATTAAAACAGTGTTTTGAGCGTATTTTAAATACACATATTGCTAATTATTTACAAAAGGAAACTATTATTGTTTCTCAAGATATTGAGGATACAATTAGTTTACAATTTCAAGTTTCAGAAAAAGGTGTGCTAACTCTTTTAAATGCCAAAGTAGATTCGCTTACAATTAAAGAAATTCCCAACATTAAAAAAATACTAGCAAAAAGTTTAGACTCGCTTCCTGAAATTTTTCCAGCTATAAAACGCGGTCAACAGGTTACTACAGAGTTTAAATTACCTATAATCATTAAAATGAATTAAACAAAGGTTAAAACTTAATAGCTAGTTTTTTCATTAGCCTTAAAATTTCAACATACAGCCAAACAAACGTAACTAAAAGCCCCCAAGTGGCTAACCATTCTTTATATTTAGGAGCTTTATCTTTATAACGTTCTATATAATCGAAATCTAGAAGTAATGATAACGAAGCAAAAATTGCAGCAATAAGATTAAAAATTATAGCAGGCCATGAAATGCCCCAAATAAATGTTTTAATGCCAAAAAAACTTAGAATCCAAGAGATGATATAAATAACAAAAATACTTGCAGAAACAGTTATTACAATGCTTCTAAATTTTTTAGTGACCGCAATAATTCGGGTTTGATAAAGTAAAAGCATTACTACAAAAGTAACCATGGTAACACCAACAGCTTGATAGGGTAAGTTTGGGAATTTAGCATGTGCATAAACACTTATTCCGCCAAGAAAAAACCCTTTTGAAATAGCGTAAAGAGGCACTAAAATATGTGCCCAATATTGTCTTACAGAAATTATAATGCTAATAATAATGGCAGCAAGCATACCGCCTATTGAATACCATTTAATATTTACACCATCATTATACAGTTTCCAAATACCAATTGTAATAGCAATTATTATTACAATTGATGCTAAAGATTTTAGTATAATACCTGTAATAGACATTGTTTTTGGAGACGTATTGTCTTCATCAAAAAAGTAGTTTGTAAAAGCAGGATTGGATGTTTTGTTAAAAAAAATCATTATAAGTTAAACTTGTAACCAATGGTGAAATTAACTGGAAAGTTACTATTATTATCTATTAATAATGCAAACAATTTGTTGTAAGCTAAAGTTATAAAACTACAATCACTAATTTTTATATCAGCTCCTAAGCCAAAGATAAGCGGTATTTTAAATGTTGAATTTTTAACAACTTCTGTAGTTGTACTTGTTAATTCTACTGTATTTTTTGAAAAGGTAAGAGTTGCAAATTGAACATTTCCATAAATATTGAAAGAAGATTTATTAATAAACCGATACCGATAACCCAAGGCTAATTGTGTAGACGAGTATTTAAAATCATCATGATCTAAAGCGTGTTCAACACTAAAAAAACCAGCATGTTTTGTTATTTCATCAGATGAAATAAATTCTAATTCAGATCCAAAGAAAGGAACTGTTATATTACCAAAATTTAATATAAAAGGTTGATTGGTTATACCTCCATAAAATGCTAATCGTGTCTTTAAAGTTGTGTGTTTTTCGTTGTAAACCGAATTCCCAACCAATGTGTTATATGATTTAAAAAATACTTCAAAATCATGTAATGTAAAGTTTAAAGTATTAATTATATCATTTACATTTTTTGTTAAACTACGTAGCAATGATTTATACTCTTCCTGATACTTATTATTTGTGCCTTTAGAATTTAAAAGCTCTAAAATTGTGCCATCACTAGTTTTTACAAAGTAATGGTATTGTTTGCTTGTAATGTTCCAAAGTAAATCTAATTCGCCTTCAACTTCAGTTTTAAGTTCGTAGGTTTTTCCATTAATATCGTATTGTTGTTGTGCAGTTGCAGAAAATGAAAATAAAGTAAGCGCAAGTAAAAGAATAACATTTTTCATGATACTTAAGATTTTGGGTTATAAGTAAATTTACTAAAAATAAATGAGATGCATTATTTTTTAAAGACTCTGCCTTTCCATTTGTAAGTTTTAAAAGCAGATAAAAAGGCTATGTAAATACTGAAAAAGGGGTAAAGTAAAAACCCTAACATATAACTTTTTAAACTACTTTTTTGATTGAAAAATGCAGCGGATTGATATATTAAAAGTAAATCAATATTGAATTTGATAAGCAAAATATATATCCAAATTTTAAAACTAAATACATCTATTGTTGAAAGCAAAAGTGCGGAAATAACTAAAGCATTCATAAGTAACACTACAAGTCCTGTAAACTTACCAAACCAATTATTGTATGCACTTGCTTTTGCAGCCCAACGTATACGTTGTGATATTAACGAACCCCAACTAGATTGAGATTTTGTTATAACAATAGCTTGCTCACATTTTAAATAATGAATAGAATTTGGATACTTTTTTACTACTTTTTCTAACAGAAAAATATCGTCTCCGCTAGCTATATTTGTGTTGCCTTCAAAACCATTTAATTCTATAAATAATGTTTTTTGATATGCGAAATTTGCACCATTGCATAAAAAAGGTTTCTGTATACCAAAACCGCCAATAGTTGCTCCTTGTAAACTTAAAATATCGAGTAATTGAAAATTATTTAAAAACATGTTTTTACTTGAATAGGCAACAGGTGCAACAATACATTTACTAATGTTTTTTTGTATGAATTCATCAAAACTATTTAGCCAATTTTTAGGTAAAATACAATCTGCATCGGTTGTAATAATCCATTCGTGTTTTGCTTTGTTTATTGCTGAAGTTATAGCGTCTTTTTTAGGTGAATTAGTTGTTCTGTTATTAGAAATTACTTTGATGTCATATTTTACGCTAGAAAGAAATTTCATAATCAATTCTACCGAATTATCTTCAGAAGCATCATCAACTAAAATAATTTCAAAAAGATGTTTTGGGTATTTTAATGAAGCAATCGATTTTAGTAAATCTGGTAAATTTTCACTTTCATTTCTAAAAGGAATAATAACTGAAAATGTTGTTTTTGAAGGTGTGTTTTTTAATGAGAAGGTCTTTATTTTATTAAACCCAAAAACAAAACTTCCTATTAATAGCAAGTAAATTAGTGTTATAATGATGCTAATTAAAATCATAGTTAATCAGTTTCTTTTGGAAAATTAAAATTGAGCACATAAAAGCTGCCAAACAAACTTGGTAATACAAAATTGAGCAACCACATAATGGTAACAATGCTTAAAATAGTTAATTCGTTAACACCAATAAACGTAAATAAATAAATGGCGACACTACCTTTTATTATGACATCAAAAATAAAAATGGATGGAATTATTGAAGCTAATAAATACATAAATGTAATAATTATCATAGCATTTAAATAGTTAATATTAACTCCAAAAATATGAAGTAAATAATAAAATTGAAACGAGAAAATAGTGTATCGTAATAACGATAAAACGAAACCGTATGCTATCGTTACTCTTGAGAAATTTAAGACAAAGTTCTTAATTTTTTCTAACGAGAATCCTTTAATTGTGAATTTGCTTTTTCGTATTCCAAAGCCTATTAAAATAACAGTCATTAAACCAAGCATAGCTATTCTTGCCAATTTGTAATAATTTATATTTATATCGTATTCTGAAACAAAAAACCTAAAACCAATAATACCTAAAATCACCGTAACTACCATTTGTAATAAATTACCAAGTAAGTTAATAAGCATGATGCGTTTTCTAAAGGAACTTAAGTAATAAATTGCTTTTGCTCCATATTCACCAATTCGGTTAGGTGTAAATAATGATGCAGTTAATGAACCTAAAGTTTGTTCGGTTGCACTTTTAAATGATATTTTCTTAGTGTAACTTACTAGTTTTTGCCATTTTAAAATTTCCAAAAACCAGTTAAAAATAGATAAAAACACTAAAAACACGATATTTTTAGGTGAAAAAATGTTGTTTTTGGTCAAAAAGGCAACAAAAACAGAAAAACTTAAATCGGCGTTATTTGTTAGTTTTTGATAAATGAAATAAAAAGCACCAACAACTATACTTAACTTAATAAGCACAAAAAAGAATTGTTTAGTTTTGTATGGTAATGCGTTAGTCATTTAATATTTGCAAATTAAACCAATATTATTGTATGCTTCTCAATTTTAAAGTTTTTAAGAATACATTGTTTGCAATAATTTTTGTTGCGTTCGGAACTTTCGGATTTGCTCAAGGAAATACAAGTACAATTAAAGCACATATAGCGTTAGGTGTAAATAGTCCATCTTCAGGCGGGTTTGTGACTAATTTTGAAGGAAAATCAATTAATTTACCAACCGTTAATTTAGGTGTTCAGTATATGTTTAAACAAAAATTTGGTGCAAAGTTAGATTTTGGTTTTAATCGTATTTCAAATGTAAATAACACACCAGAGTTTAAACTTAATTATTCGCGTATAAATATTCAAGCTGTTTATGATGTTTCACAAATTGTTAATGTGTCTCAACAAGTTGGAATTTTCCCTCATGCAGGATTAGGTTATTCTATGATAAAACCATTAGGGAATTTTCCTCAAAATAAAACCTCGTTTTTAAATGCTATGGGAGGAATGGAATTTCATTATGGAATTTCAGATAAACTTTCTCTGTATTTAGATGCATCATATATTTTAGGACTTAGTAAAGATTTTGACCCAGTTTTTGATGGATTTGGATCGTTTAATGGAAATTTATTAACTGTAACTATTGGAGTATCAATATCGCTTAGCGGTTGTTATTATTGTGAACAGAATGACTAAAGAAAAAATTATTTTAGGAATTGACCCAGGAACAACCATTATGGGTTTTGGGCTTATAAAAGTGGTTGGAAAAAACATGCAGTTTATTCAAATGAATGAATTGAATTTAAAAAAGTACGATGACCATTATTTAAAGTTGAAACTTATTTTTGAGCGAACCATTGAACTTATCGACACGCACAAGCCAGATGAAATTGCTATTGAAGCACCGTTTTTTGGTAAGAATGTACAAAGTATGCTTAAGTTAGGTAGGGCGCAAGGAGTTGCCATGGCAGCAGGTTTAAGTCGAGAAATACCTATTACAGAATATCTTCCTAAAAAAATAAAAATGGCAATTACTGGTAGCGGTAATGCGAGTAAAGAACAAGTTGCTAAAATGCTGAAAAGCTTGTTGGATTTAAAAATATTGCCTAAAAATTTAGATGCTACCGATGGTTTAGCAGCTGCGGTTTGTCATTTCTATAATTCTGGAAGAGTAACTGTCGGTAAAAGTTATACAGGATGGAGTGCTTTTGTAAAGCAGAATGAAGATAGAGTTAAGAAATAACTAAATGGATGTAATCTGCAGGAATTGTGAGTCAGCTATAAAAGGAAATTATTGTAATAATTGCGGACAGCGTACATCTATCAATAAAGTTACTTTTAAAGAAACGTTTCAAGATTTTATGGATGCTGTTTTTTCGGTAAGCTCTCCATTATTACTTACTCTAAAATTACTTATCGTAAACCCAGGAAAACTATTCAGAGAATATTTAAACGGAAAAAGAAAAGCGTATTATAAACCAGTTCCGTTTTTTGTCTTAACTACTATAATTTATATGCTTATAAGGGCATTTTTAAATTACAATCCAATGGAAAGTATAGTAGCAATAGAAAGCACAAAAACGAGTCAGAACTTGGTTAATAGCGCTGCAATTTATATGGCGAAAAATATAAATAGTATTCTTTTTACTTTTGTTTTATCCTTTGCTTTAGTGGTCAAATCATTCTTTTTTAAAAAGTATAGATTTGCTGAATATCTTGCTGTTTCGTTTTATATTATTGGGTTTTATATGGTTATTACAACGGTGTTAATTTTTGGTTTACAATATGTTAGTGAGCAATATAAAATGATGCCTTTTATATTTATGTTCTTTTATGTGGTTTACGCATTGACTTCATTGTTTCAAAAGAAAAGCATATTCATTATTATCAAAATCATTCTTTTATATTTTATCTCTTTAATCTTATATATAATACTGGGTTATGGTCTGTCTTTATTTATTGTTTGGATGAAAACTATATAATGGCAGGAATTTATATACACATACCATTCTGTAAACAAGCATGTTATTATTGCGATTTTCATTTTTCAACATCATTTAAAAAAAAAGATGAGCTTATTCAAGCACTTATAAAAGAGTTAGAATTACGAAAAGAAGAACTCGAAAATCAAATTATTGAAACCATTTATTTTGGTGGAGGAACTCCAAGTTTGTTGACTAACAATGAATTGAAGCTAATTCTTGATTCAGTTTACAAATATTATAATGTTTCAGAAAATCCAGAAATTACTCTCGAAGCAAATCCAGACGATTTAATGCCTGTTCAAGCGCAGTCTAGAACTGTTTTTGAAGAATATAAATCTATAGGAATCAATAGGCTAAGTATTGGTGTTCAGTCTTTTTTTGAAGACGATTTGCAAAGTATGAATCGGGCACATTCATCAAATGAAGCTAAAGAATGTTTGTCTGTTGCGACTCAACATTTTGATAATATTACAATCGATTTAATTTACGGTATTCCAAATATGAGTTTGGATAAATGGAATAAAAATCTAGAAATAGCTTTTAGTTTTGGTGTGAATCATATTTCAAGTTATGCTTTAACCGTAGAGTTAAAAACTGCATTAGATACGTTTATAAAAAAAGGAACATATCCACCAATTGATGAAAATTTAGCGTTGCAACATTTTAATTGTTTGGTATTAGAAACAGAGAAACAAGGTTTTGTGCATTACGAAATTTCGAACTTCGGGAAACCTAATTATTTCTCAAAACATAATACGAGCTATTGGCAAGGGAAAACGTATATAGGTATTGGTCCGTCGGCACATTCATTTAACAAAACACAGCGTAGTTGGAATATTTCAAACAACACAAAATATATACAGTCAATAGAAAATAATATATTGCCTAATACAATCGAAAATTTATCTAAACAAGATCAGTTTAACGAATATATTATGACAGGGCTTAGAACCATTTGGGGAGTTTCGTTTGAGAAAATTGAAAGGGAATTTGGAAAAGACTGTTTACTTCATTTGAAATCTTCATCAGAAAAGTATATAAATAAGGGTTTGTTAGTCATTTCGAACGAAAGTGAGAAATCACATAATCATTGTCACACTAAGCGCAGTCGAAGTGTTTTAACAACAACCAAAAAAGGAAAATTTTTAGTTGACGGAATTGCTTCGGAACTCTTTATGATTTAAGTATATTTGAATATGCTAGCAACAATTCAACATAATTCCAAAAAACATAAAATAGATTTATCAAAACCTATTGATATTTCAATACCATTAAGTGCTTCAAAAAGCAATGTAAATGCATGGTATGTTGATACACCTATAATTGAACCTGTAAAATCTGATGGTCAAGTTGTAAGTGTTAAAGATGGTGCTTGTGTTAATTTTAATAATATTTCGTTTAATCCGCATGCACATGGAACACATACCGAATGCGTAGGACATATTACTGAAAAAGTACATTCTATAAACCAGAATTTAAAACAGTTTTTCTTTTTTGCTGAAGTAATTACTGTTGCGCCAGAAAAGTTGAATGGCGATTTTGTGATTTCAAAAAAGCAATTGCAATTTGCAATTGGTAATAAAAAACGAGATGCTATAATTATAAGAACGATACCAAACACAAAAGAGAAATTAACGAAGCAATATTCGAATACAAATCCGCCATATTTATTAGAAGATGCCGCCATTTATTTACGAAAAAAAGAAGTAAAACATTTGCTTATAGATTTACCAAGTGTTGACAAAGAAAAGGATGAATGTGAATTATTAGCACATAATGCATTTTGGAATACCAAAGGAAAATTACGATTGGATGCCACTATTACTGAGTTTATTTATGTGCCAAATAATGTAGAAGATGGCAGTTGTTTTTTAAACCTTCAAATTGCACCTTTTGAAAATGATGCAACACCAAGTAAACCAATTTTGTATAAAATAATTGAATGAAATCAAATTATGACATAATTAAACTAGTAGTATATTTCATTGGTTTTGGTTTAACTATATTTTCAATTGTTAAATTTGGACTAGTTGATAGCCATACACCACCATTAGGATTTGTAATACCTGTTTTGTTTCTGTTCTTAGGAATGTTCTGGGCTCTAATAGGTTTTGTGGTTGCTTATTTTTTTAGATCTGTGTCTATAAACTATAAGAATCATCATATAGGAATTGGAGTAAAATTCATAATATTAATCTCTGGATGAACATAGAACAACTTCGCGATTTCTGTATAAACAAAAAAGGCGTTACAGAAGATTTTCCTTTTGATGAAGAAACACTAGTATTTAAAGTGTTGGGGAAAATATTTTTGCTAACCTCACTAAAAGGTTGGGAAGCAGGAACACAATCTGTAAATTTAAAATGCAATCCAGATTATGCACAAGAACTTCGTGCAGAATACGAAACTATAGAACCTGGTTTTCATATGAATAAAAAACATTGGAATACAGTAAGACTTTACAAAGGCGAATTACAACCAAAATTTATATGCGAACTTATCAATCATTCATACGATATGGTAGTAAAAAGTATGCCTAAAAAAATACAAGAAACCTTAAAATAATAAGTGTATTTTTGTGTAATACATAAAATAAAAAATGAGTTTAGAACGAGAATTAAATAAAAGAGCAAATAACAAATGCGAACTATGTACAAGCGACGAGCATTTGCAAACACACACGTTAGCACCTATAAAAGATGTAAGTTTAAACAAATCTATTATAGCCTGTAAAACCTGTATCGGTCAAATCGAAAATCCAGACACAACCGATGCAAACCATTGGCGTTGTTTAAACGATAGCATGTGGAGCGAACACCAAGCAGTACAAGTAACCGCGTGGAGAATGCTATCTAGACTTAGAGGCGAAGGCTGGCCACAAGATTTATTAGATATGATGTATTTGGAAGAAGACGTTTTAGAATTCGCAAAATCTACAGGCGAAGGTGAAGATGAAGCCGATAAAGTTATTCACAGAGATGTAAACGGTGTGATATTACAAGCTGGAGATTCCGTAGTTTTAATCAAAGATTTAAAAGTAAAAGGCTCTAGTTTGGTCGCTAAACAAGGAACCGCCGTAAGAAATATTAGGTTAGACCGCGACAACGAAAAATATATCGAAGGCAAAGTAGGTCCAACACAAATAGTCATTATTACGGAATATGTAAAGAAACTGTAATTTTAGTTTCTTAATCTAGTTTTCTTTTTCTGAAAGCCGAAGGCGAAATGTGTTTTATGGATTTAAACTGTCTGTTAAAGTTCGAAATATTATTAAACCCAGATTGATCTGCAATTTCTGCAATTGTATAGGTTTCATTTGTAAGTAAAAGTTTGCTTGCGTTTTCAATACGTAATTCGTTTAAAAATCTAAAATAAGATTTATTTGTACGTTTCTTAAAGTACTTGCAAAATGCATTTTTTGTCATTGCAGATACTTTTGCTACAGCATCAAGACTAATTTGGTTCTGATAATTTTGCATAGTAAAATCCATAACATTACGCATACGTTTACCTTCAGTATCAGTATATTTTTTATCATAAATAAAAGACGATAATGGCTGATATTTC
>CAZLXG010000053.1:0-15256 GCA_964563585.1 uncultured Flavobacteriaceae bacterium
ATACAATTCTTTTCCCCAAGAAAGTCGAGATAAAATTGAAGCTGTCGAGAATATTTCAATAACAGATGTGGGAATTCAAGACCCAAATAATCCTGTGAATATGATTAATTGTAAATTAATAAAATATGTGATTTAGCCAATGCATAAAGTCATACATACTGCCAAGTCGCTCAAAAAAGCCAATCGCGCGAACCAAAACTTGTCAATAAGTATGTCTTTGCCAACACCTTGCAGAGTGAAAAGAATAACGAAATGGTAACAATGGCTAAAAAGCATAGGGGTTTTGGTGGTAATTTGAAGTTCAGAGCTTCGATTGAAAACCGCCAAACCAAAATTTTGATAACGAAAAAAGAAAAATAATTATAAAAATATTTGGCTTGGCTAAGTACTAAATTGAAAAGGCAGAGTTTGAAACTCCCCTACGATTTCTTAGCCTAAGCATTGGCAGTAATTTGAACACGTATAATGCTTTACAACTAAATTTAAGAAATGTCACTACTTTTAGAATACAGAAAAAAAATGAAATTATTGAAAAATTTAATTAAACTCGCAGAAGTAGATGGTGATGAATCAGAAAAAGCAGCTTTAATTCAGCAAAGAGATGATAAATTAAAATTATTAGGCTGTTAATAAAGTTAAATAAAAATATGGAAAATGATAAAACTAAAAGTAAGCTCTTGGAATGATGGAAAACATAATCCAAATGGAAATGGATACGGAATTAGAGTCGGAAAAAAAGGGCGTGAATATTTCAAAGAAAATATTTCAATAATAAAGTTGTCTATTGAAAATTCCGAATTTATTGATATTAAAATAACAGATGGGTTTTGGAGAAACTGCACAGAATTTAGAGATAAGCGAATTGGAAAATGGATGATTGAGAATGGTTTTGCTCCGTGGGAAAAAGGTAATAATCCCAAGTTTAATCTGAGTATTTTAAATAACAATCAATTTCTTTTGGAAAAAGATGATTAATCAACTTTAGTTAACGTTAAACGAAGTTGTCGTTTTTTTTATGACAAAGTCAAGCGGTTTGTTATTTAGACTAAAATGAGAAATCATACAAGTAACTCAATGCGATTTCTCACATGCGTTCGAAAATAAAGTCTATTTTCTATACAAAAAGTAATTATTCACCAAATCAATATAAATACGTTTGGCTTCATCTTCGGTAATATTTTCTACTTGAAATAATGCATTGGTTTTAAATGCATTTATTATAGGTTTTTGACTATTTGGTTTGCCATAATTATTCGTTGCTTTTTTGTAGTAAGCGTAAAAACGTAATAAAATATCGGCAGGTATAGGTTCGGTATGCGCATTAATACGTTTAACAACTTCTTGAAATTCTATGTCTAAATCTTTATTCATTAACTTCTGCAATAACACTTTCGCCACCACGAACTTTTTGGTTTAGTTTCACTTTTATATTTGTATTTAAAGGTAAAAATAAATCGACTCTAGAACCAAATTTTATAAATCCAGAATCAGAACCCTGTGTAGCTTTATCGTTTTGCTTCGCATAGTTTACAATACGTTTTGCTAATGCACCAGCTATTTGACGATATAAAACTTTTCCATAAGTTTCGTTTTCTACAACAACGGTTGTACGTTCGTTTTCTTCACTTGCTTTTGGATGCCATGCAACTAAATATTTACCTGCATGATATTTACTAAATAGCACATTTCCACCAATAGGATAACGCGTTACATGCACATTTAAAGGAGACATAAACACACTTATTTGTAGACGTTTTTCTTTAAAATATTCTTTTTCAAAAACTTCTTCAATAACGACTACTTTTCCATCTACTGGAGAAACTACATGTTTATCATTTAAAATAGTATTTCGTTTTGGGTTTCTGAAAAATTGAAGAATCAATATTAAAAAAGCAAATAAAGTAATCATCAAAAGAGTTCGTAACCATGATATTGTTATAAAATTATCGACTAATAATACGGATACTATTATAATAACAAATGTGATAATTATAATTTTATAACCTTCTTTATGAAACATATTGTAAAATTCTTAAAAATAAATATATAAATGGTGCTGCAAAAATAATACTATCTAATCTATCTAGCAATCCGCCATGACCTGGCATAATTGCACCACTATCTTTTACACTGGCTTGTCGTTTAAACTTAGATTCTATTAAGTCGCCTAAAGTACCAAACACACTAATAATAATGCTTAAAATTAGCCAATATGTGAAATTTAATGTTTCGGTTAAGTTAGCAATAAAATAACTTGCAATGCATGAGAAAAATAAGCCACCTAGAAAACCTTCAACTGTTTTTTTAGGTGAAATTTTTTCAAAAAGTTTTTGTTTACCAAAATTTTTACCAACTAAATATGCAAACGAATCATTTACCCAAACTAGAATAAATGCACCTAATAATATATTTGAATTATAATTAGCTATTAAAACTAAAAACACAAACGCACTTGATAAATAAAAGGTTGTTAGTATAAATCGTCTAGAACTAAACAGTGGAATTGTTTTATTTGAAAATAAATCTTTTATTAAAAACAACTCAACAAAAATGGTTACTACCATTAGTATTTGTGTGGCTTCATCTAAACCTACATTAGAATTTAAAACCAATTGCCAATACCCAAAAACAACATAGAGAACTACAAAAATAATATATGGAATAATGCTTTTTAGCTGAATAAGTTTTTTGAATTCGCCCATACACACTAATCCAAATACAAAGAAGAGAATTATTAATGCGTGTTGATTGTAAAAACAAGCAATAAGCAATACAATATACAGCAAACCAGAAAGCGCACGTATAAGAGTTTCTTTCATTTATAAATCTTCTAAAAGTAGTAGATATAGGTTTTTTGCACTACTGCCATAACTTAAAAAATCTTTGTCATCGCAAGATTTAAAGTGCTTTATCGTTGTTATATTTGTTGGGATTTTTTCTCTGTTTTTAGATTTTATACCGCGTAATCCTTCACCAATAGTCTCAACAATTTGACTTGTTGTAGTAAAAACAATAAAGTTTACAGGTAATTCTGGAAGTTTCTTCTCGTAAATTTGTTTTGATGAAATAAGTAAAGATCCGTCGTTAGCTATTAAATTTTCGCAAGTAGTTAAAAAGAAAGTAGAGTCATTTATTTTTGAGGTTGTTTGTAAATTTGAGTTTTCGAATTTGTTTTTTAGATTTTCATCTAGCAACAATACTTTTTTATCTTCCCAAGTATTCTCTTCAATTATGTTTTGTAAATTTTGAAATACTTCGTTTAAATCTTCACAATACAAGAACTTGCCACCATTAGCTTTAAAGTTTATAGTAAACCTCTCGTCTATTGGTAGTTTAATTTCAGGCATATATTTGCCTCTATTTCCAGATTTTAATTCTTCACCTGAGCTATCAGATTTTAAACCAAAAATTTTTCTAAAAAGACTCATTTAGATAGTTGCTATTAACTCAAATCCTTTTGGGATTCTCAAATATAAAAATTCTTAAATAATTAACCATACAATTAATTTAAGAATTTTTATAAAAGTTTAATATATTCTGCTATTTATCTAGATTTTTGCGTTCTTCTTTCTCAAAAAGACGTTTTCCAAATATTTCTTCAAGATTATCTTTAAAAATAACTTCTTTTTCTAGGAGTACTTCAGCAAGTTCTGTTAATTTCTCTTTGTTTTCTTCAAGTAATTTTAAAGCACGTTTATATTGCTTTTCAATAATATCAGAAATTTCTTTATCTATTAATTCTGCAGTTTTCTCACTATAAGGCTTTGTGAAACCGTATTCACTTTGCCCTGAAGAATCGTAATATGTTATGTTTCCAACTTTATCGCTTAAACCATATACGGTAACCATTGCTCTAGCTTGTTTAGTGACTTTTTCTAAATCACTTAAAGCACCAGTAGATATTTGATTGAAAATTACTTTTTCGGCAGCACGACCACCAAGAGCAGCACACATTTCATCCAACATTTGTTCTGGACGAACAATTAAACGCTCTTCTGGTAAATACCAAGCAGCACCCAATGAGCGACCACGAGGCACAATAGTTACTTTTACTAATGGTGCAGCATGTTCTAACATCCAACTAACAGTAGCATGACCAGCTTCGTGGTATGCAACTGCTTTTTTCTCGCTAGGTGTAACAATTTTATTTTTCTTTTCTAAACCGCCAATAATTCTATCAACAGCATCAAGGAAGTCTTGTTTGTCAACCGCTTTTTTACCATTTCTTGCAGCTATTAAAGCAGCTTCATTACAAACGTTAGCAATATCTGCTCCAGAAAAACCTGGTGTTTGTTTAGATAAGAAATCTACATCTAAATCTTTTGTTTTTTTAAGAGGTCTTAAGTGTACTTCAAAAATTTCTTTACGTTCACGAATATCTGGAAGGTCGACAAAAATTTGTCTATCAAAACGTCCTGCACGCATTAATGCTTTATCTAAAATATCAGCTCTATTGGTAGCAGCAATTACAATAACGTTTGCATTAGTACCAAAACCATCCATTTCAGTTAATAACTGATTCAGTGTGTTTTCACGCTCGTCATTACTACCAGACATTGCGTTTTTGCCTCTAGCACGACCAATAGCATCAATTTCATCTATAAAAATAATAGATGGTGCTTTTTCTTTGGCTTGTTTAAATAAATCTCTAACACGAGAAGCTCCAACACCTACAAACATTTCTACAAAATCGGAACCTGATAAAGAGAAAAATGGCACTTGTGCTTCACCTGCAACGGCTCTTGCTAATAAAGTTTTACCAGTTCCTGGAGGGCCTACAAGTAATGCGCCTTTTGGTATTTTACCACCTAAAGTTGTATATTTTTCTGGAAATTTAAGAAAGTCTACTATTTCCTGTACTTCTTCTTTTGCGCCTTCTAATCCTGCAACATCTTTAAACGATGTTTTTACTTCGGTGTTTTGGTCGAATAATTTTGCTTTAGATTTTCCGATATTAAAAATCTGCCCTCCAGCACCACCTCCAGCACCACCAGACATACGGCGCATAATAAATATCCAAACACCAATAAGAAGAATAAATGGAAGAAAGCCTACAAGAAGATCTCCCCAAACGTTTTCTTTAGTATCTAAACTAAAAATATCATATTTACCAATAGCTTTTAAATCGTTTTCAAAGTTTTGTAAATCACCAATTTCAAACTTATAGTTTGGTAATTTGGTGGCAGAAGGTATAAACGATGTTGGTTTTGATTTTTTATGAATCTCTTTCCCTTCGGCTTCTTTAGTTAAATAAACATACGCAACGCGTCGGTTTATAATTTCAACTTTTTCAACATCATTTTCTTCAGCATATTTAAAGAATTCTGAAGGCGATATGGTGTTTTCTTGCTGATAACTACCACTGCTTAATAATTGAAACCCAATAAAAACGGCTATTACAATTCCGTAAATCCAATACGGACTAAACTTAGGTTTTTTATCTTTTGCTTTTTTTTCGTTTGCCATAACTTTTTAATAACTTGTTTCTATTACTGTTGTTTTTGCATCACCCCAAAGGCTTTCAATATCGTAATATTCTCGTATCTGTTTTTGAAACACATGCACAACAACATTCACATAATCCATTAATATCCATTCGGCATTATCTGCACCTTCAATATGCCAAGGATTGTCTTTAAGTTCTTTACTTACTTTTTTTTGTATTGAATTTACAATGGCGTTTACTTGCGTGTTAGAAGTTCCTTCACAAACAATAAAGTAATCACAAACCGTGTTTTCAATTTCTCGTAAATCTAGGATATTTATTTCTTTTCCTTTAACATCTTCAATACCACTTATTATAACAGATATTAATTGGTCTGCATTTAAATTTTCTTTCGCCATTAATTTTAATTAATTTGTGCAAAGTTATAATTTTTTAGTTCTTTATACTTTAAAATAATCATAAGATTTCAAAGGAACATAATAACCTTAATATGCGTATAATCAAACTTAATGCCATCGATTCTACAAATTCATTTTTAAAAGAAATGATTAGTAAGGAAGTGGTTGCCGATTATACCATTGTTGTTACAGAACATCAAACAAAAGGACGAGGGCAAATGGGTACGGTTTGGAACTCGGATAAAGATAAAAACCTTATGTTTAGCTTGTTTAAGGATTTAAGTATGCATGATGTTGAATATCCTTTTTATATTAGTATGGCAATTTCTTTGGCTATTCTTAAAACTTTAAAAGCTCTAAATATTCCTGATTTACGAATTAAATGGCCTAACGACATTTTGTCAGCAAATAAAAAGATTTGTGGGATTTTGATTGAAAATGTCATAAAAAACAAACTTAACTCAACAATTATAGGAATAGGTGTTAATGTAAATCAAACAAAGTTTATTAACCTTCCTAAAGCTTCATCTTTAAAAAACATTACTGGAATTTATTATAATTTAGATGAAATTTTGAAAAGTATTATTAAAAACACAAAATATTACTCTTCACTTTTACAAGATGAAAAATATGATGTTGTAAAAGATGAATATGAAGCTAATTTATTTAGAAAAAATAAACCTTCAACATTTAAAAATACTGAAGGTGTTTTATTCTCTGGTTTTATAAAAGGTGTTACCAAATATGGTAAATTACAAGTGGTTTTAGAAGATGAAATCGTGAAAAAATTCAATCTTAAAGAAATTACTCTGCTTTACTAAATAGAATTTGGAATACTAGTAGCAAGGGTTTCTATAAATTTGCTAATAGGTTTTTTTATCATCATCGCCATCATTGGGTTAAAGTCGCCACTAAACTGTAATTGTACTTCGCTAGACGCTTCATTTGTTTCAATAATATTAGCAATAAGAGAAAAATCTATTTTGCCACCAGCAGCACCTAATACAATTTTATTTGGAGCAATGGCTTCTTTCTTTTTAAGTATAATTTCTGGCATTCCTTTTAACGCAAACAAAAATTTATCGTCGCTTAAAACTTCAAATTTACTAATGTTTTCAGGCATTAAATACTCAAAATTTTTAATGTCTGATAAAAAATCAAAGACCTCTTGAGATGATTTGCTTACATTAATTTTTGGTGATTCTAAATTCATTTTTTTACTGTTTTTTTATTTAAGTATATCAATTAGCATTCCATTCACTAGGATTTGTGTTCCATTCTGCTAAAGTTTTTAATTCTTTTTCAGAAATATAGTTAGTTTCTAAAGCTTGCTCTAATAAGTTTTCGTAATTACTTAAGGTATGTAAAGCAATATCTTCTTTCTTGAAATTTTCAGTGGCAACATCAAAACCATACGTAAAAATAGCAACCATTCCTTTTACTGTAATATTTGCTTCTTTCAATGCTCTTACGGCATTTAAGCTGCTTTTGCCTGTACTAATTAAATCTTCAACAACCACAACATTTTGCCCGCTTTCAATAAAACCTTCGATTTGGTTTTTTCTACCATGGCCTTTAGCATCAGGTCTTACATAAATAAAGGGTAAACCTAAATATTCGGCAACCAACATGCCAATGCCAATGGCTCCAGTGGCAACACCAGCAATAACATCGGGTTTGCCATATTGTTTTTCAATATGTTTCCCCATAGTTTCACGTATATAGTTACGAATTGGCGGAAACGATAGAATAATACGGTTGTCGCAATAAATAGGAGATTTCCATCCAGAAGCCCAAGTAAAAGGGTCTTTTGGGCTAAGTTTTATAGCGTTAATTTGTAATAAAACTTCGGCAGTTTTTTTGGCAGTGTCTTTGTTAAAAATCATGATGCAAAATTACATATAAATTTACTTTTACTTAAGACCGTAAAACGAATAAAAAATATTTTTTTTAACAATGGTTGAAATGTTTTTAAAAATGATATTTTTACCAAAACGAATTGTTAAGCAATATACATGCAGAAAATTTTTGTTGGTGATAAACCTATAATTTTAACTACTAAAATTAAGCAAGAAAAAGGCTTTAAAAATTATTTGCTTAAAACAGTAGATGTTGCTAGAGTTATTAGAAAGCTTAATAATACACCACTTAAAGAAGCGCGTTTTATTGGTAAAAACAAAAAAAAGTTACTTAAGCAATTTCTTAAAAAATTACCGAATGTTATCGCCGGTGGCGGAAAAGTATATAATAATAAAGGTGAAATTTTATTTATTTACAGAAATGATAAATGGGATTTGCCAAAAGGGAAAACTGAAGGGAACGAAACTATTGAAGTTACCGCAATGCGCGAAGTTACTGAGGAAACAGGTGTTGGCGGATTAGAAATTACAAAACCAATAGAAACTACTTACCATATTTTTAAACGCAGAGGACGCTATAGAATAAAAATAACCTATTGGTTTGAAATGAAAACCAATTTCACAGGTGATTTGTATGCCCAAGAAGAAGAAGGGATTACAAAAGTTAAATGGCTAAACGAAAAGCAAATTAAAAAAGCACTTAAAAATAGTTATGCTAATATTAAAAGATTAGTATAGTAGTTGTCTTTGAGAATGCATTGTTATAAGTTTATTGAAATAATCATTTTATTAGTTTTATGCAAGAAGATTTTTTACATTATATCTGGAAGCACAAAAAATTTCATATTACAAACCTTAAAACAACCAAAAACCAAGAAGTTGTTTTGGTTTCTGTTGGGCAGCATAATTTAAATGCTGGTCCAGATTTTTTTAATGCACAATTAAAAATCGATAATCAACTTTGGGCGGGTAATGTTGAAATTCATGTAAAATCATCCGATTGGTTTTTGCATAATCATGAACAAGATAAAGCTTACGATAATGTGATATTGCATGTGGTTTGGGAACATGATACCGAGATTCATAGAAAAGATAATTCAATCATTCCGACTTTAGAATTGCAGCCTTTTGTTACTAAAGAAGCTTTATATAATTACGAGCAATTATTTAGTAAAACTAAAAAATGGATTAATTGTGAAAACGATGTACAGCAAGTTGATAGTTTTACAACCCAAAATTGGTTAGAGCGTTTGTATTTTGAACGTTTAGAACGAAAAGCAACCGATATAAATAAATTACTTGCAGACTCCAAGAATAATTGGGAAGCTGTTTTGTTTAAACTCCTTGCTAAAAATTTTGGACTTAAGGTAAATGGTGACTCATTTTTAAGTATAGCAAATTCTATAGATTTTTCAATTATTCGAAAATTACAAACTAACCAGACTAGTTTAGAAGCTTTGTTTTTTGGTCAAGCTAGTTTATTAGAAACAGATAATCAAGAAGTGTATTTTCAAGAATTATTAAAAGAATATCAGTTTTTAAAACAAAAATTTAATGTATCAAATCAATCTGTAGTTCCCATTCAGTTTTTCAGATTGCGACCATCAAATTTTCCAACTATTCGGTTATCACAATTAGCTAATTTGTATAGTAAACAGCAAAACTTGTTTTCAAAAATTATAGAAATAAAAAATATTGAAGACATTTATTCCGTTTTTTCAATTAAAACAGCATCATTTTGGAAATCACATTACACCTTTGGTAAAACTTCAAAAAAATCTAAAAAAAGATTAACAAAAGCATTTGTAGATTTACTATTAATAAACACAATTATACCTTTAAAATTTGCCTATGCTAAATATTTGGGCAAACAAATTGATGACGATATTGTTAATTTAATGCAGCAAATTACTTCAGAAAAAAATAATATTATCGAAAAATTTAATTCATTAAAAATAACATCACCTTCTGCGTTACAAACTCAAGGTTTACTCCAACTTAAAAACGAATACTGTGCTAAAAATAAGTGTTTACAATGTGCTGTTGGTAATTCACTTTTAAACAAATAAACTTTTAAACTTATAAACTAAGTATTAACTTGCAGCATGAATGATATCTACAAACCTCTATTGTATTTTCAGAAACATGGTTTTTATGTGTGTCAGCGCATAGCAGATAGGTTTGGTATTCGAGCCAAAGTGGTACGTACAACGTTTATGTATTTAACTTTTGTTACTGTAGGTTTTGGTTTTGCATTATATTTGTTCATGGCGTTTTGGATGCGAATTAAAGACCTTTTATACACTAAACGCTCATCAGTTTTCGATTTATAATTATATGAATCCATTAATTCAACTCTTCCGAACCAAAATTTATAAAGCAGTATTATTACTAGTTTTTATATTACTTATTGGTGTTTTAGGCTATAAAATTATATCGGGCTATTCTTGGATTGATGCCGTTTATATGACGGTAATAACCATGACTACAGTTGGTTTTGGCGAAGTAGTACCATTAGATAAACAATCTAAAATCTTTACTGTATTTTTAATATTAGCAAGTGTTGTAATAGTTGGTTATGCCATTTCGATAATTACAGAATATATTTTAAGCAAAAATGATGTTGAAGAACTAAAACATAAGAAGATGCAAAAAAAGATAAATAGTTTTAAAAATCATATTATTATTTGTGGTTATGGAAGAAACGGAAGGCAAGCAGCTAAAAAATTAGCAGCCCATAAAAAAGAGTTTGTAGTTGTCGAAAAAAGTAAAGATTTAGAAGAAAAACTACAGCAGGATAATGTTCCTTACGTTATAGGAAATGCTATTGAAGATGAAGTTCTTATTCAAGCAGGAGTAGATAAAGCATCAACTTTTATTTCGGCGCTACCAAATGATGCAGATAACTTATTTGTTGTATTAACAGCAAGACAAGCTAATAAAACTATAAATATTATTAGTCGTGCATCAGAAGAATCATCTTATAAAAAATTAAAATTTGCAGGTGCTAATAATGTTATTTTACCAGATAATATAGGAGGTGACCATATGGCATCATTAGTGGTTGTTCCTGGGTTAATGGAATTCATAGATAACCTTTCTATTGTTGGGAAATCTAATATCAATATTGAAGAAATTGCAGTTGAAAAATTATTTGATTTGAAAGAAACTAAAACAATTAAAGATTTAGATCTTAGAAAGAAAACGGGTTGTAATGTTATTGGTTATAAAGATGAAAATGGTGAATATATAGTAAATCCAGAAGCTGATTTAGAATTAGCGCCAAAGTCGAAAATTATTGTTTTAGGCAGGCCAGAACAAATTCAAAAACTTAATTCAGAATTTAATATTAAAATAGAGAATTCTCTATTTTAACAACCAATGCTTTAAAAAATCATTTTTTTTTAGCATCTTGCTAGTCAATAAATACACATTCTTTAATAAAACTAACTAATAAAATATCATTATGAAGAAAATTCTTCTTTCAATTTTTACTTTAATATTACCAATTTTATCATTCGCACAAGAAGCACAAGAAATGGGTGTTGATGAAAAAATAGATCAAGCCTTTGGAAATGCAACAGGAGGATTTGTAAGAGCCATTTTTTACCAAATAGATTTTGGAGGAGGTATTAAAGTGTATTGGGTTTTGTTTCCATTAATTCTTGGAGCATTATACTTTACTTTTTATTTTAAATTTATAAATTTTACAGGCTTTTTTACATCAATCAATATTGTAAGAGGAAAGTACGATGAAATAGATCATCATGAATCTATGGTTGGAGCAGGAGATTCAACACCTGGAGGAGATGCTATTGAAACGATTGCTATAGAAGGTCATGAAGGAGAAGTTAGTCATTTTCAGGCTTTAACTGCCGCATTATCTGCGACTGTTGGTTTAGGAAATATTGCAGGTGTTGCTATTGCAGTATCTATTGGTGGAGCTGGAGCAACTTTTTGGATGATAGTTGCTGGGTTTTTAGGAATGGCTTCTAAGTTTGTAGAATGTACCCTAGGTGTAAAATATAGAGATATAGACGAAAATGGAACTGTGTTTGGTGGTCCAATGTATTATTTAACAAAAGGATTAAAAGAAAAAGGACTTGGAAGTTTAGGTAAAATATTAGCAGGGGTTTTTGCTGTATTTGTAATAGGAGGTTCATTTGGAGGAGGTAACATGTTTCAAGTAAATCAAGCAGCTCAATTATTTGAGCATATGACTGGTGGTGAAGATTCATTTATAAATGGTTACCGTTGGGTGTTTGGTCTTGTAATGGCAATATTAGTTGGTATAGTTATTATTGGAGGAATTAAAAAAATAGCGAAAGTTACAGATAAGATTGTACCTTTTATGGTGGTAATTTATGTTGCAGCATCGTTGTTTGTTATTATTGCAAACTATGATATGATTGGAGATGCTTTTTCTCAAATATTTAATGGAGCATTTAGCCCAGAAGGTGTAGCAGGTGGTTTTGTAGGTGTATTAGTACAAGGATTTAGACGTGCTGCTTTTTCAAATGAAGCTGGAGTTGGTTCTGCTTCTATTGCACATTCAGCAGTAAAAACAAAATATGCGGCATCAGAAGGAATGGTAGCTTTATTAGAACCATTTATTGATACGGTTGTAGTTTGTACTATGACAGCTTTAGTTTTAGTAATTACAGGAAATGTAACTGCTGCAAATGCTGGTTTAAATGATGCTGATGCCATCTTACTTACATCTGGAGCCTTTGAGTCTGCTATTTCATGGTTTCCTTATGTACTTACAGTTGCAGTTGTATTATTTGCATTCAGTACCATGATTTCATGGTCATATTATGGTTATCAAGGTTGGGCTTATTTATTCGGAAGAACTAAAAAAATGGAATATGCATATAAAGTATTATTCTGTTTATTTGTTATCGTTGGAGCTTCAATTAGTTTAGGTTCTGTAATAGGATTCTCAGATGCTATGATTTTTGCTATGATGGTGCCAAATATGATAGGCTTAGTATTGCTTGCTCCAAAAGTAAAACAAGAACTTAATAAATTTTTGAAAGTTATTAAAGGTGTGAAATAAATGAAGCTTTTATAGGTTCATTATAAATATACAAATATGAAATCCCATTTTACGTTTACTAAAGAACAACGTAGTGGGATTTTTTTATTGACTGTACTTATTTTTTTATTGCAATGTGCTTATTTTTTTATTGATTTTTCATCTGGTGAAGTTTCAATAAATCAAAAAGAATTATCAGCATTTAAAAATGAAATTGATTCACTTCGATTAGTTGAACTAGAAGAAAGAAAACCGAAAGTATTTCCTTTCAATCCAAATTTTATTACTGATTACAAAGGTGCTTCATTAGGGATGACAAATGAAGAAATAGATAAGCTTCTTGTATATAGAAGTCATGATAAATGGATTAATTCTACAAAGCAGTTTCAAGAAGTAACTAAAGTATCCGATTCATTATTGAATGCTATTTCTCCCTATTTTAAATTCCCAGATTGGGTAACAAATCCAAAACCCAAAAATAATTCAAATTATACTTATAGTAACACGCCAAAAACCTTTGCGCAAAAACAAGATTTAAATACTGCAACAGCGCAACAACTTCAAAAAATAAATGGTATTGGCGAATATTATTCAAAGCAAATTGTAAATCTTAGAAATAAATTTGTTGGCGGTTTTATTGCCGATGTTCAGTTGCAAGATGTTTATGGTTTAACACCAGAAATTATTGAGAAAATAACCAATCAGTTTACTGTTAAAACACCAATAACATTCAATAAAATTGCGTTAAATAAAGCAACAACAGAAGAGTTGGTAACTATACAGCATATAGATTACGATTTGGCGCATAATATAATGGAACAGCGTCAATTACGAGAAGGTTATAAATCGTTAAATGAATTAACAAAAGTTAAAGACTTTCCAATAAAAAAAATCGATATAATTAAATTATATTTGACCCTTGATTGAAAAGAAAAATAATCGGTTATGAGTAGTATGTACTTTACAGAAGAGCATCAGCTTTTTAGAAAAAGTTTACAAGATTTTTTAAAAAAAGAAGTTGTTCCACATATTGATAAATGGGAAAAATACGGAACTATTGAACGCTTCATTTGGAAAAAATTTGGCAATATGGGTTTCTTTGGTATTAACTATCCGGAAGCTTATGGAGGATTAAATCTAGACCTTATATATACAGTAATACTGCTTGAAGAACTTCAAAAAATAAATTCAGGTGGTTTTGCAGCAGCAATTTGGGCACATTGTTATTTAGCAATGACACATCTTAATAAAGAAGGAAACCACGAAATAAAAGAAAAGTATTTAGCGCCAAGTATTTCGGGCGATAAAATAGGATGTCTTTGTGTTACCGAACCCTTTGGAGGTAGCGATGTTGCGGGTATGCGAACAACGGCAGTTAAAGAAGGAGATAATTATATAATAAACGGCTCAAAAACCTTTATAACAAATGGTGTGTTTTGCGATTATATGATTGTGGCAGCAAAAACAAATCCAGAATTAGGGAATAAAGGCATAAGTATATTTGTTATAGATAAAGATACAGCAGGAGTTTCTGCTACAAAATTAGATAAATTGGGTTGGAGAGCGTCCGACACTGCCGAAATTGCTTTCGATAATGTCAAGATTCCAGCAACCAATTTAATGGGCGAAGAAAACCAAGGATTCCCATACATTATGCAACACTTTTCGTTAGAGCGATTAGTAATGGGCGTAAATGCACATGCACGTGCAGAATATGCTTTAGAATATGCATTGCAATATATGTCCGAACGTCAAGCATTTGGAAGGTCAATCGATAAATTTCAAGCTTTAAGACACACCATTGCCGAATTATATGCCGATATGGAAATCTGTAAAGAGTTCAATTATTCGGTAGCTTACCGATTAAATAAAGGCGAGTATGTGGTAAAAGAAGCCACCATATCGAAATTAAAGTCAACTAAAATGGCAGATGAGGTTATTTACCAATGTCTGCAATTTTTAGGTGGCTACGGTTATATGGAAGATTACCCAATGGCAAGACTTTTACGCGATAGCAGGCTAGGGCCAATTGGTGGCGGTACTTCCGAAATCTTAAGAGAGATTATTGCAAAAATTGTTATAGATAAAAAAGAATACAAGCCAGCAACTTAAATAATTAGTAGTTGGGCGTTACCTTTCAGGTCAGGCTTTCCGCTATATCTTTTTAAAACGTCATTGCGAGGAGTAAGCGACGTCGCAATCTGTTGTTTTTAAAACTTAATCAAATTTTTACTTATTCTTTTAAAAAGGATGCCGCATCAATCCTTAACGCAAAAAAAAATACAGGAAATTTTGGATGTTCGTTTAAAGACGTTTAGTATATGAAAAGTAGGCGATTTGGAAGCGCTAAACTTTCAATTTATAACTAATGTCAGTTTACAATACTCACTTTAATTCAAGTATATAAATCGCTATTTTTTATATATGTTGTTGTCTGTCAGTTTTTTATGTTAATTTTAATCAATTCACTATAGAAATTATCTAAAAAATCTTGTTGCTTTATATCATCACTAAA
>CAZLXG010000054.1:0-8776 GCA_964563585.1 uncultured Flavobacteriaceae bacterium
TAATCAATTTTACTTTCTCTTATTCCGTTTTAACTTATAGATTCAACTGCCAAAAACCAACATCAAGCCATTTATCAAATTTTAATCCTACTCCTTTAAAATGTGCCACTTGTTTAAAACCAAATTTTTCATGCAGTTTTACACTTGCTTCATTTGGCAATGTTAAACCGCCAATTATTACATGATAATTTTGCGTCTTCAAAAGTTCTAAAAGTTCAGCATACAATTTAGACCCTATTTGCTTTCCTTTTGCTTCATGATGTAAATACACCGTAGTTTCAACAGTATGTTTATACGCAGGTTTTTGTCGCCATTTACTAGCGTAAGCATATCCTAAAATTTTGCCTTTTTCTTCAAAAACAATAAAAGGAAATGTTTTAGAAATAGTTTCTATTTTATCAACAAAAATGGCAACTTCAAAAGGAAGATTATCAAAAGTTACAACTGTATTTAATACATAATAATTGTAAATATTTACAATCTGTTGCGCATCATTACTATGTGCTTTTCTAATCATATTAAATAGGTTAAAGCCAATTATTACGCCTCAATAAGTTTTCAATATGTGCATAATGATGATTGCTATGCCATGCATAAATACCTATATTTTTCTTTAATAAAACCTCGTCATTTGTTTCTGGATGAATAAAACATGCATTCAAATCGTCAATAGTTAACGTTTTAAGTAAATACGCTAACTTAAAATGAATTGCTCTTAAATGATTAAGAGACATTTCTATTGGTGCCGTTTTAGCATCATTTAGTTCTGCCCAACGCTCTTCAAAATATGCTTTTATAATTGGTTTGTCTTCTGTTAAAGCCCATTTAAAACGTGTGTAACTATGATGATGACTATCGGATAAATGATGAACTACTTGCCTTACCGTCCAACCTTCTGGCCTATATGGCGTATCAAGTTGTTGGTCGGTTAAATCTTTTACAAGGTTTTCTAAACGATTAGGAAAATGTTCTAGTATAGAAATCCAGCTTTCAATTTGCTGATCTGAAATATTATTTGGACATTCAAATTCACCAATTGGGTATCTTAACTCTTGTAATTCTTGCTCTGTCATTTAGCAAAGGTAAAAAATGCTATGCAATTTCTACAAAATCATTTCTTAACCAATTTGTTGTAGCAAATATTGAATTGAATCGTTTTATTTTATTATTAAAAAATAAATTTTCAATCTTGGTACTTAAAATATTTTTTCATCTTTTCGATAAACAAAATGAGTTATAAGTCAGGAAAAAAAATGTAGGGAAAATTATTTTACATAACTAAAGCACTTCAACTGAATCGTTTTATTTATTAGATATTATGACTATTTTTATTTATTCTTTTCATTATAAGCTTCTACAAATTTTTTCGCCCTTATATTACCGTTGTTGTATTCTAATGCTTTTTTAAAATTATTAAATACTTGTAAACTATCACCTTGTTGTAAATATGCATCCGCCAAACTATCATAAACATTGTCACTTTTAGGATATAAAGCAACATTCATTTCAAATACTTCTATTGCTTTTTCAATTTCATTATCCCCAAGTAATTTATAACCAATGCGATTAACCTGCCTTTCTTCAATTAGCACACTTGTAGAATCTTGTTTTTTAATTTCTAAATAACCTGCTAATGCTTTTTTGTATTCTTTATTCGTAAAATATATTCTTGGAGTTATAAAAGAGTCACTAACTTTTAAATAATCGTAAGTGATTAAATTTTCATCTTCTTTCGAAATTATAGACAAATAACGCTTTTTTGTTTCTGGATGCTGAACAAAATGAAGTTTTGTGTACATATCTGCAACAAAAAAAATGTTGTCACCTGTAATAACTGGTTCAATTTTTTCTGCACCTTTCCATTTTAAAAACAATGTATTGTTTTTGTAATACACATCAATAACCTCATCTTGATTGTATAAATAACGTCCAGATGTTTGCTCAATATACTCTGCCGTATAATCTATACTTTTAGAACAGCTTGAAAGAATAACTATAAAAAACAAAGAAAATAGTGTGGTTTTAGTTTTCATTTTGATTGATTTGATTAATAATGTGATAAAATATGAGCAAAAAAAAAGTCTCATTATAAATGAGACGATTTTTTTAAAATTTTGTTACTATAATTCTAGTAAATAATCTATAATTATTTAACTGCCATTAATTCAACATCAAAAATTAATGTTGCATCTGGTGGAATTACGCCTCCTGCACCTTGACTTCCGTAACCTAAATGACTTGGGATAACAAAACGTGCTTTATCACCTACTTTTAGTAAGCTTACGCCTTCATCCCAACCAGCAATAACTTGCCCCATTCCTAATGGAAAATCAATTGGTTCGTTACGTTTGTATGAAGAATCAAACACCGTCCCATCTGCTAATTGACCTTTATAATGTACTGATACTGTTTTACCTTTTTCTGCATTTGCTCCGTCACCTTTTTGAAGTATTTGGTAACGTAATCCGCTTTCCGTTTTACTAAAACCAGTAGCTATTTTATCTAATTCTGCTTCAGATTTTGCTTTTGATTCAGCTAACTTCTTTTCTCTAGAACCTTCAAAAGTTCTGAATGATTCTATTGCATTAAAAGCTTCTGCTTCTGCCCCAACCTTAACTATCTCTATACTTTCAAGAGCATCACCTTGTGCTATAGCGTCAACAATATCTTGTCCTTCAACAACCTTCCCAAAAACAGTATGCTTATTATCTAACCAAGATGTTTCAATATGTGTGATGAAAAACTGACTCCCGTTTGTTCCTGGACCTGAATTTGCCATTGATAAAACTCCTGGACCATCATGTTTTAAATCTGGATGAAACTCGTCATCAAACTGATATCCTGGATTTCCTGTTCCGGTGCCTTGTGGGCAACCCCCTTGAATCATAAAATCTGGAATTACTCGATGAAATTTTAACCCATCATAATAAGGGTTACCTTGTTTTTTTACCGAGTTTTCTAAATTCCCTTCAGCTAAAGCTACAAAGTTACCAACTGTTCCTGGTGTTTTTTGATATTCTAAAGCAACTAGGATTTCTCCTTTTGTTGTATTAAATTTTGCGTATAAACCGTCTTGCATTATTGTTTATTTTATTTGAAGTTGCAAATATATGAAATGATTTACGATTTTAGTTTTGCATATTATGAATATAATTTTAGTTTTATGAAAAATTATTTTATGAAACTTTCTTTTGATAAACTATTGGCTGCTTTTGGAAATATGCGCGCAATGGAACGTACACATATTGATGATTATACCGAAGCTATAATTAATGATATAAAAGATTCTCCTTTTGCCGTTTCTCAACAAGATGTATTATATGCAGCTACTAAAGAACTTGGTGGATTTTATTACTTAAAAACTATTATTGTAGGCACTTTAAAAATTAAAACTAAGAAAGGTGCTAAACTAAATATAGCTGGTAAATCATTTGATCTTACCTTAAACACAGATATGGATGAATTTGAATCAGAATATTCAAATGTATCTAATCGATTTATAACAAGAATAGATTTTCAAATTGAAAAAGAAGATGTTTCTAAAATTGATAAATCTTTAGTTAACACATTAGTATTAACTGCTAAAAAAAATAATATTGAGTTTAAAACAAACTATTAAAGATTAATTTGCTACTTCGCTGATAAATTTAATACGGTATAAACGCAATTCTTCATCGTCATAATCGCCATCAAACTCTTCAATAGCTGCATCTATGTCATCAGACTCAGATTCCATAAAGTAATCATGAATTTCTTCTTGCTGGTCTTCGTCTAAAATATCATTAAGCCAATAATCTATATTCAGCTTAGTTCCCGAATATACTATAACTTCCATTTCCTTTATAAACTCATCCATAGACATGCCTTTTGAAGACGATATATCATCTAAGGGTAATTTTCTGTCTACATTTTGAATGATGTATAACTTGTTTGCTGAGTTAATTCCGGTAGATTTTACAACCAAATCATCTGGTCGAATCACATCATTTTCATCTACATATTTAGATATAAGTTCGATAAAATCTTTACCATATTTTTTTGATTTCCCATCGCCAACACCATGAACATTTGCAAGTTCGGACATGCTAATTGGATACTTTAAAGACATATCTTCTAGCGAAGGGTCTTGAAAAATAACAAACGGTGGTACACCTAATTTTTTAGCATTTCGTTTTCGTAAATCTTTCAACATATTCATCAACACTGTATCTGCAACTGCTCCAGTACCTTTTGCTGCTGTAATGATAGTACCATCTTCTTGTTCTCCATCAAAAATATGATCTTCAGTCATCATAAAAGACACAGGGTTTTCTATATATGCTTTTCCTGCGTCAAGCAATTTTATTACACCATAGGTTTCTATATCTTTTTTAAGATAACCAGCAACTAATGTTTGCCGTAATAAAGCCATCCAATATTTATTACTTTGGTGTTTTCCATTCCCAAAAAAGGATTGATCGTTAGTTTTATGTGAATTTATAAGCGCGTTTTCTTTACCAATAATAACGTTTACTAAATCTTTAGATTTATATTTTTGATTTGTTTTACTAATCGTTTCTAAAAGCAGCTTAACATCATCTTTGGCTTCATTTTTCTTCTTTGGGTAACGAACATTATCATCCATATCTCCACCATCACCAGTTTCAGTGTCAAATTCTTCACCAAAATAATGAAGGATAAATTTTCTTCTAGAAATAGAGGTCTCAGCAAAAGCTACAACTTCTTGCAGTAAAGCATGACCTATTTCCTGTTCTGCTACTGGCTTACCAGACATGAATTTTTCTAACTTCTCAATATCTTTATAGGCATAAAACGCTAAACAATGTCCTTCACCACCATCACGTCCTGCTCTACCCGTTTCTTGGTAATAACTTTCAATACTTTTGGGAATATCATGATGGATTACAAAACGCACATCGGGTTTATCGATACCCATTCCAAAAGCAATGGTAGCCACAACCACATCAACATCTTCCATAAGAAACTTATCTTGATGGCTCGACCTAGTTTTCGCATCTAAACCTGCATGATATGGCACAGCTTTAACACCATTTACTTGTAATACTTGCGCCAATTCTTCTACACGTTTTCTACTTAAACAATAAACGATACCCGATTTACCATCATTTTTCTTAATAAATCTGATTATATCCGCATCAACGTCTTTAGTTTTTGGACGCACTTCATAATATAAATTTGGTCTATTAAACGATGCTTTAAATGTTGTTGCTCCGCCAATACCTAGATTTTTAATAATATCTTCTTGTACTTTTGGCGTTGCCGTAGCTGTTAAACCTATAATAGGAATGTTATCCCCTATTCTACCTATAATATGGCGTAAATTTCTATATTCTGGTCTAAAATCGTGTCCCCATTCACTAATACAATGTGCTTCATCTACAGCCATAAATGAGATTTTTACCGAACGTAAAAACTCTACATTTTCTTCTTTAGTTAACGATTCTGGTGCTACATAAAGTAATTTTGTAATACCATTTACTATATCTTCTTTTACTTGCTTTACTTCGGTTTTATTTAATGAAGAATTTAAAACATGAGCAATACCGTTTTCATTTGAAATACCACGAATAGCATCAACTTGATTTTTCATTAAAGCAATTAAAGGCGATACCACAATTGCGGTTCCTTCTTGCATTAATGCAGGTAGTTGATAACAAAGAGACTTACCACCTCCTGTTGGCATAATTACAAATGTATGTTTGCCAGATAATAAACTTTCAATAACAGTTTCTTGTAGTCCTTTGAATTTACTAAATCCAAAATATTTTTTTAGTGCAGCATGCAAATCACTTTTTGCCATTAACATTGATTATAATAAAAAATTAATTTACTAATTAAAAACACTCTAAACCTTAAAATTACATTCTGTAATTTAATATATCTATTTAGAGAACCCTCATGTTTTTTCGTTAGTTTTGTAACGAAATTTAAAATTCAATTTTGATTAACATTTAAAGATAATAAAATCTTTAAATGCATCAACTAAAAAAAATGATAAATTTTGAAGGATAAAAATTCTATTATAAATACTGCCATACAAACCATTAAAATGGAGAGCGAGGCCATTTTAAATTTATCTAATTTATTAAATGATGATTTTGCGAAGGCTGTAAAACTTATTTACAATTCCAATGGTCGTGTTATTATTACCGGAATTGGCAAAAGTGCTATTATAGCTAGTAAAATTGTAGCCTCTTTAAATTCTACAGGAACCCCAGCAATTTTTATGCATGCCGCCGACGCTATTCATGGTGATTTAGGACTCATTCTTAAAGATGATGTTGTTATCTGTATTTCTAATAGTGGCAATACACCAGAAATTAAAGTTCTTGTTCCTCTTATAAAAAGAGCAAAAAATAAATTGATTGCTTTTACAGGTAAAACAGATTCGTTTTTAGCAGAACATGCAGATTATATTATAAATACTTATGTTGAAAAAGAGGCTTGCCCAAATAATTTAGCGCCAACCACAAGCACCACAGCACAATTAGTAATGGGAGATGCACTTACTGTTAGTTTATTAGAGTTACGTGGTTTTTCTAGCAACGACTTCGCAAAATATCACCCGGGAGGTGCTTTAGGAAAAAAATTATATTTAAGAGTTCAAGATATTTCTTCTGTAAATGAAAAACCTAAAGTATTAGGCGACACCAATATTAAAAATGTAATTGTTGAAATAACAGAAAAACGATTAGGTGTTACTGCTGTTTTAGAAAATGAAAAAATTATAGGTATTATTACCGATGGCGATTTACGTAGAATGTTAGCCAAAACTGATGATTTTTCTAAGTTAACTGCTAGAGATATTATGAGTGCAAACCCGAAACGCATTAATGCAGATGCTATGGCAATTGTTGCTATGGAAGTTATGGAAACCAACGAAATTTCTCAACTTCTTGTTGAAGACAATGGCAACTATGCAGGTGTTGTACACTTACACGATTTAATAAAAGAAGGTATTATATAATGGCAGAAAAAAGTATTAATGAAATGTCTTTTTTAGACCATCTTGAAGATTTACGATGGCATTTAATTAAAATATGTTTAGCAGTTGTTATTGTTGCGACCTTAGCATTTATTTTTAGCAGATTCATTTTTGATACTATTATTTTCGCACCGTTGGACATGAGTTTCCCAACCTATGATTTTTTATGCCAGGCAGCTACATTTTTAGGTGTAAATACTACATTTTGTGCTGAAGAAATTCCTATGATAATTCAGAGTAGAACAATGGCTGGTCAATTTTCTGCCGATATATGGACAGCTGTTTTAGGTGGTTTTATTATTTCATTCCCGTATGTAATTTATCAATTATGGAAATTCATAAGCCCTGGTTTACATTCAAACGAACGTAAACATTCACGTGGATTTATTATTATTTCATCTCTCTTATTCTTTATTGGCCTATTGTTCGGGTATTATATTGTAACACCTTTATCAATCAACTTTTTAGCAAACTATAGTATTTCTAGTATTGTTGATAATCAAATTGATATAAGCTCATATATTGGTTTAGTTAGATCTTCTGCATTAGCATCTGGTTTAATATTCGAATTACCAATCATCATTTATTTCCTAACTAAAATAGGTCTTGTAACTCCAGAATTTTTAAAAAAATACAGAAAATATGCATTGGTTGTTGTTTTAATTTTATCAGCAATCATCACGCCTCCAGATATTGCAAGTCAAGTAATTGTAGCAATTCCAATTTTAGTCTTATACCAAGTAAGTATCTATATTTCTAAAGTAGTTATTAGAAATCAAAAGAAAAAAGAACAACTAAGTAAAACATAAAATCAACCTCAGCTATAATAGTCTATATGATTTTACTATTTTTAGCGTTCAGTATATAGCATATGATTTTAAGAGCCGAAAATTTAATGAAGTCCTATAGCGGGCGAAAAGTTGTAAAAGATGTTTCTATTGAAGTTAATCAAGGTGAAATTGTTGGTCTTTTAGGGCCTAATGGTGCTGGGAAAACTACTTCTTTCTATATGATTGTTGGCTTAATAAAACCAAATGGCGGTACTATTTACCTTGACAATAAAGACATTACTAAATACCCAATGTACAAACGTGCACAAAACGGTATTGGATATTTGGCTCAAGAAGCTTCGGTTTTTAGAAAGTTAAGTATTGAAGATAATATTTTAAGCGTGTTGCAAATGACGAAGCTTAGTAAAAAAGAGCAGCACGATAAAATGGAATCTCTTATTGAAGAGTTTGGTTTAGGTCATATTCGAAAAAGTAGAGGCGATTTATTATCTGGTGGCGAGCGTCGTAGAACAGAAATTGCTCGTGCTTTAGCAACCGATCCTAATTTTATTTTATTAGATGAACCTTTTGCTGGTGTAGACCCTGTGGCTGTTGAAGACATTCAACGTATTGTTGCTCAATTAACCAAAAAGAATATTGGTATTTTAATTACCGACCACAACGTGCAAGAAACACTTGCTATCACAGATAGAACATACTTAATGTTTGAAGGTAGCATCTTAAAACATGGTAAACCTGAAGAACTTGCTGCCGATGAAATGGTTCGTAAAGTGTATTTAGGACAGAATTTCGAATTGCGTAAAAAGAAGATTCGTAACTAAAGTCTAAGGGTTATTTGATTGTTTTTTCACGTATTATTTGTCATTCCTGCGAAGGCAGGAATCCACTCGCTACCTAAAAACCTCGTGCATAAAAACGTTCATCAATACTACCTTTACATCTTAACTAATAAAACGAACGGGACTTTATACATTGGTGT
>CAZLXG010000054.1:8876-15252 GCA_964563585.1 uncultured Flavobacteriaceae bacterium
AACTTCTTTTGATACCGCCCTTGAACAACATCTACTATCACCAAAATCGCAAGTACAAAATAGAATGTTGTATTGCTCATTGGTACAATTTCATTTCCAAATAATTTTAAATGCGCTAAATGTCCGCCTTCTGTAACAAGCATAATACCGACTATAAAAAGGATAAATAATCCAAGTACTTCATACATTCGGTTTTTAGCTAAGAAAGTAGAAATTTTATCTGCTAATATTAGCATAAGCAATCCACTAATAACAATGGCAATTGCCATAATAACAAATGCTGTTGTAGAATTTCCTATATCACTTGTTAACCCAATTGCCGCCAAAATAGAATCAAAAGAAAACACTAAATTCATTAAAACTATACTTGTAACAACTGCCTTGGAAGACTTTGTGCGTTTTGTATCACCCTCAACATCATGATTTAAATCTTGTGTAGAAATCATGTGCCAAATTTCTTTAATAGCTGTATAAATAATAAATGCGCCTCCAGTTAAAACAATTAAACTATGCCCATTAAAGGCAAAATGCACTATGTTTTCTATTTCTCCTGTTAAAAAAGAAAAAGGCTTCTGAAATAAATCAATAATAGAGACTAAAACAAATAACAATACAATTCTTAAAATTATTGCTAATAATATACCCACTTTTCTAACTCTTTTTTGGTCAGACTGAGGTGCTTTTTTTGATTCTAATGAAATATATAAAAGATTATCAAAGCCCAAAACAGCTTGTAATAATATGAGCATTAATAATGTGAAAATATTTTCTAGCATTTTTTAAATTATTTTGATATGAAATTGTCTAAAATCGACATGATTATATAAAGCAATATAATTAATGGGATAGCTGCAAATTGCAACACAATTAAAAGTACAATACTAATTATAATGAAAATATAACGTGTAGAATTGCTTTTAAAACTCCAATCTTTAAATTTTAAAGCGAATAGTTTAATATTTGAATTTAACAGATAACAGCTTAAAATAGTTAAGCCAATTAAAAACCATTTGTTAACAATTATTGAATTCATAAAATCGTTATTCTGAAACTCTAAAATTAACGGTAACGATACAATTAACAAAGTATTTGCTGGCGTTGGCAAACCTTTAAAATAGGTTTGTTGGTCTTCATCAATATTAAATTTTGCCAACCTGTAAGCAGAAGCTAATGTTACAGATAATCCTATTAATGGAATCACTGGAATACTAAAATTAAACCATTCAGAGTTTGTACTCCACATTTCATTTATTGTAGTATTCTTTGGCGAATCGATTGCTAATACTAACAATTTAAACATAAAAATACCGGGAACTAAACCACTAGTAACCATATCTGCAAGTGAATCTAATTGTACACCTAATTCACTTTGTACATTAAATTTCCTAGCAGCAAAACCATCAAAAAAGTCAAAAAATATTCCAAGAAACACAAAGAAAGAAGCTGCAACAAAATTATTTTCAACTGCTAAAATAACAGCAATACTTCCACATAATAAATTTAATAGAGTTAATGCATTCGGGATATATCGCTTCATAAATAGTGTTTTAATAATGTAAAAATAACAAAGAATTTTCGTCTAATATAACAAACAAACAATATCTGTTATTATTTAAAGTTTATAGGTTATAAATTATGTGCATATTTGTAAAAAAATTGCGATTTAAAATTCTTGTAACCACAATATTTTTTATTGTGTCATTATCAATATTTAGCCAAACTGTTAGAAAATACTCTAACGAGTTTATGAATATTGGTGTTGATGCCGCCGCATTAGGCATGAGTAGTGCCGTTACTGCACATACTACCGATGTGAATTCTGGGTATTGGAATCCTGCTGGGTTGTTGAATCTTAAAGACAATCAATTAGCATTAATGCATTCTAGCTACTTTGCAAATATTGCAAGTTATGATTATGCAGCTTTTGCAATGCCAATTGATAACCAAAGTGCAGTTGGAATATCTTTAATTCGATTTGGAGTTGATGATATTTTAAACACAACACAACTTATAGATGCTCAAGGCAATATTAATTACGATAGAATAAGCTTATTTTCTACTGCCGATTACGGACTTACATTTTCTTATGCTAGAAAGTTACCTGTACAAGGGTTAAATTATGGTATTAACGCTAAAGTAATTCGACGTGTTATAGGTAATTTTGCATCGTCTTGGGGTTTTGGTTTCGATTTAGGGGTTCAATTTGAAGCTAAAAACGATTGGAAATTTGGTGTTATGGCACGCGATATTACTACAACTTTTAATGCGTGGGCAATTGATAAAGATGAATTTGCTAAAATTCAGAGTGCAGTTGAAGGTCAAAACCAAGAATTACCAGAAACTACCGAAATTACAATTCCGAAACTTCAAATAGGAATTTCAAAATTGGTAGATTTTAATGTTGATTATACGCTTTTAACTTCAGTAAATTTGAATGTTCGATTTGAAGAAAACAATGATATTATTTCATCATCATTTGCAAGTATTAATCCTGCATTAGGTTTTGAATTTGGGTATATTGATATGGTTTATTTACGTGCTGGTGTTGGAAATTTTCAAAATGAATTACAAATTGACAATACTGAACAATTAAGCTTTCAACCCAGTTTTGGTGTTGGTTTTAAATACAATGGTGTACAAATTGATTATGCGTTTACCGATATTGGCGACCAAAGTGTTGCTTTATATTCAAATGTATTTTCTTTAAAAATCGATTTTAGTTTCTTTAGATAATCAATACAAACTACATGCGAAAAATACTCATACTTTTATTTCTTTTTTTAAGTGTTGAAATTTCAAACGGGCAACAAATCACATTATCAAATAATGCCGAGATTAGTGTATTAACTATTGGTGTAGGCGAATCTTTAAATGATGCTTTTGGTCATAGTGCTTTTAGAATAAATGACCCTGCATTCGGGCTAGATATAACTTATGGCTATGGCGAATACGATTTTGATTCGCCAAACTTCTATTTAAAATTTGCTCAAGGGAAACTTAATTATTTAATTAGTAAAAATGATTTTCAACGGTTTTATCAAGTGTATTCTCACCATTTAAATCGAACTATAAAAGAACAAGTTTTAAATCTTTCACAAGCAGAAAAACAAAAACTTTATAATTACTTAGTTAATAATTATAAGCCAGAAAATAGAGGTTATTTATATGAATTTTTTTTTGATAATTGTGCTACAAAAATTAAAGATGTTGCTCAAATATCGGTAAATAATAACATCATTTTTAATGAACCAACAACTTTTGAAGCAGAAACGTTTAGAAAGCTAATTCATAATAATGTAAACCGGAATTCTTGGGGAAGCTTAGGTATTGATTTAGCATTAGGCTCAGTAATTGATAGAAAAGCTACAGCTGAAGAGCATATGTTTTTACCAGAAAATATTCATGTATTTTTTGAAAATGCAACTGTAAATGGAAAACCTTTGGTTAAAGAAAGTAAAGTTTTATATACTAAAAAAGAAACCTCAAAGTCAAATCAATTTTTCACCAGTCCTCTTTTTTTCTTTGGAATTATTGGGTTTATTATTCTTTTTATCACATATAAAGACCATAAAAACAACAAACGAACTAATTGGCTAGATGTTAGTTTATTTAGTATTACAGGATTAATAGGTGTGTTTATTTTACTTCTTTGGTTTGCAACCAACCATACTGGAACGCATCAAAATTATAATCTACTTTGGGCATTTGTATTAAATGTATTTGTGATTGGTCAATTCTTTAAAAAGAGTACAAGTAATTGGTTTAACAAATATTTAAAATTTTTAGTAATACTACTTTGCTTACTAACACTTCATTGGATTATTGGTGTACAAGTTTATGCTATTGGTTTTATTCCGCTCTTAATCGCGTTATTTATTAGATATATTTATTTGATTAAATACTTTAGCAAAAAGTCTATTGCCCTCTAAAGAAAATTACGGTACTTAATGTTTTTACAAGAATATTAATATCTAAAAAAAAGCTTCTGTGCTTAATATAATATAAATCGTATTGAAGCTTTAGTAAACTATCATCAACAGAAGAACCGTATTTGGTTTTTACTTGTGCCCAACCTGTAAGACCTGGTTTAACAATATGTCGTGTTTCATAAAAAGGAAGGATTTGAGATAATTTTCTAACAAAAACTGGACGCTCAGGTCTTGGTCCAATCAAACTCATTTCTCCCTTTAAAATATTTAAAAACTGTGGTATTTCATCTAACCTAGAATTACGTAAAAACTTACCAAAAAGCGTTATTCTTGTATCATTTTTTTCAGCCCAAACAGCACCTTCTTTTTCCGCATTCTCCACCATTGTTCTAAATTTAATAATATTAAATAGGTGTCCATTTTTACCAATACGCTCTTGAGAATAAAAAACAGAACCTTTGTTTGCTATTAAATTTCCAAAAAGAATTAATGGTAAAATTCCTATTCCTAGAATAATTCCAATTATAGAAATTAGTATATCAAATAAACGATGAAAAAATAAATACAGTTTATTTTGATTACTTCTACTAAAAGGGAAGTATTTGTAAAAATCTTTTCCAACAAATTGAACAGGTATTCGCTGCGTCATTTCTTCAAAAACTTGGGTATATTCTTTTATTGGAAACCCACCTTCTAATAATGTAATAAGGTCTTTATAAATTTGGGGCGTTATTGTTTCTGAATTAAAACTAGCTATAACTATCTCTGATATATTTTCATCTTTAATAACGCTATATATTTCTCTAGGACTGTATTCAACAATATCCTTGAATTTAATTTTATCTGATTTTTTTACTTCACAATTAATAAATCCAACTATTTTATAATTTGGATCTGAATCTTTAAATACTTCAATAATGCTTTTAATATTTGATACTTCTCCAACAATTAATACTTTTTTATAAAACCTTGGGGAGGTAATAAATGTTATATATGCTAACCTCCAAATAAATAATGCGAAAATTATAGAGAGAAAAAAGTATAGAATTTGTAAACGATTATCTGGTAAAACAGGCGTAAAAAATGGTGTTAAAAAATAAAATAATACTGTAACTGATGCACAAAGCACAATATTTGGTAAGAATGATTCTATCTTACTAGATTTTTGTAAATCGTAAAGTTCAAAGATGGTTCCAAAGATTAAAATATATAAAATAAGTACTAATGTCCATTTCCAATTCTCTTGAGTTATTGTAAAATAATCAAAATCAAAACTGTTGCTAACAAAGTATAGCACAATTAAAACAAAAAGTATATCGAAAACACGTAATAGTATCTTACGCTCTGAAATATTAAAATGAATACCTTTATTAGACATCTTAGGAATGAATTGAGAGACTATAAAGATAGTGAGTTAATTTTTATTTCAACTAAATTTATTGTAACTCTTTAATCCATTTATGTTTAACAATTTCCCAATCAAATTGCTCTACTTTATTTCTTGCCTTTATAGTTAATTGATTTGCTTTTTCTGGATGTGTAATTAGTTCTTTAATAGCATTTACAAATACATTAATGTTGTTAGGTTTTACTAAAACACCATCATGCATATTATTAATTAAAAAGGACATTCCTCCAACATTTGTTGATACTATTGGCAAACCTAATGCCATTGCTTCAATAACACTTACTGGTGTATTATCAAAATTAGTAGTGTTTATAAAAATATTAAAATCGGAAGATAACGCTATCCATTCTCTCTTTGCTAGTTTCCCTGTAAACGTAACTTCAACATTTAGTAGTTTAGCATAGTTTTTTGCTTTAATTAATGACCCATCATTATCTGGACCTACCATACAAAGTGAAGTTTCAATATTTTTTTGTTTTAATTTATGTAAAATATCAATAGCTAAATTTGGGTTATACAATTCTGAAAAAGAACGAACCCACAATAATTTAACTTTATTAAAATTTCGAGTTTTATAAGTATAATTCTTTAACTCTATAGAATTCGGTATACATATTATATTTGTAAATCCTAAATTTTCAAAACTTAATTGTATATATAATGATGGAGCAATGTTTTTATAAGCATTATTAAATATTGCTTTTGATGATTTAGAAGATGTTTTTAAACGTTCTGGTAAATTTCCGCCCCGTAAAATTGGAATATATTTTAAATTCAATATTCTACATAATTGACTAACTAACAAGGCATAATAAAAATTTGATGTACTATAGGTATCAATTAAAACAAAATTGGTTTGATTTCTATGCTTAACAACATTATATAGCATATCAAGCAACCTAAAAAACTTATTCGATTTACTGGAAGCCATCTTAACCACAAACCCTTCATTTTTAATTAACTCTCCTAAAGTTTCAATTGAAGTTGGGGTTTTTGATTTATGAGATAATTTGTTTCCTATGTATAGGAGGTTTTTCAT
>CAZLXG010000055.1:0-14806 GCA_964563585.1 uncultured Flavobacteriaceae bacterium
GTTTTTTTTGAATTAGTTAAATTAAAAAGTGCAAGATTTATTCTTGCGCTTTTTTTATTTACAGTATTTTAATTCGTAATTTTGTATGAATAAAATCATGAAATTTGTGCGTTGATAATTTTAAATAAAAATCTGAAATTATTTACTAGAATAAAAAATAAAAATCATTTTAAAAACTAATTTATGAAAGTTACAGTAGTAGGAGCAGGAGCAGTAGGTGCAAGTTGTGCAGAGTATATTGCCATTAAAAATTTCGCATCAGAAGTTGTTTTGTTAGACATTAAAGAAGGTTATGCTGAAGGGAAAGCTATGGACTTAATGCAAACAGCTTCATTAAATGGATTCGATACAAAAATAACAGGTGTTACTAACGATTATTCACAAACAGCAAATAGCGATATTTGTGTAATTACTTCAGGAATTCCTCGTAAACCAGGAATGACACGAGAGGAGTTAATTGGTATTAATGCAGGTATTGTAAAAACAGTATCATCAAGTTTGATCGAGCATTCTCCAAATACTATTATGATTGTGGTTAGTAATCCTATGGATACTATGACGTATTTAGTTCATAAAACTACAAGTCTTCCAAAAAGCAGAATTATAGGAATGGGTGGTGCTTTAGATTCTGCTCGTTTTAAATACAGATTAGCTGAAGCTTTAGGAGCTCCAATAAGTGATGTAGACGGAATGGTAATTGGTGGACATAGCGATAAAGGTATGGTGCCATTAACATCTCATGCAACTAGAAACAGTATAAAAGTTTCAGAATTTTTATCTGAAGAGCGTTTAGAGCAAGTTGGTGCAGATACTAAAGTTGGTGGAGCAACATTAACAAAATTATTAGGCACTTCGGCTTGGTATGCACCTGGAGCAGCAGTAAGTGGTTTAGTTCAAGCTATTGCTTGCGACCAAAAGAAAATGTTCCCATGTTCAACGTTATTAGAAGGTGAATACGGTTTAAATGATTTATGTATTGGCGTACCAGTAATTTTAGGTAAAAATGGTATTGAAAGTATTGTTAATATTGAATTAAGTGATGCTGAAAAAGCACATATGCAAGAAAGTGCAGAAGGTGTTAAGAAAACGAATGGTTTATTAGAATTGTAGTTGAAAAGAATTCATCGAGAGTTTATCTCGAAGATTCCTTTGAAATTGTTATTCCCGTGAAAACGGGAATCTAAATCCATTAAATAGATATTTATGTAAAGACTGTAGAAATACAGTCTTTATTTTTTATATTTGGCATATGAAAGTGAAATGGCATATTAGTGCTTTAATTCTTCTTCTTACCATATTAGGTGTTGTTAATCAGCAGCAAATCTCGGTGCCAAATCAAGAAATTGTATTGCAGTTTTCAAATGCTGAAGTAACAACAGAGGAAACTCAAACTACAATTGCGATTGTTAAAAAGCAATTGCAAGATTTGGGAGCAGACAATATACAAGTTAGCGAAGAAGAAAAAGGGAGGCTAAAAATCACTTATTATAGTGATGCTGATATCGCAAGTATAAAAGAAACACTTTCTAAAGAAAAGAAAGTAGATATTGATTATTCAGCTTCTAATCAAAACAATAAACCTACAGAATTTCCATTTGATGATGTAATTAGTTATAATCTTGATGTATTTGAAATTCAAAAAGCGAATGATGTTGAGTTGGGCTTTGATGGTTACATATTAGAACAAAAACCTAAAAGTGATAGAGTTTTAATTCCTAATGTATATTTTTCTTTTATTGAAGTAGATGTTAGGGAAGATAATAAAATTGTAAAAGTTGCATATAAAGTTTCTAGAAACAATGCAATTGCAATAGAGAATATTTCATATATAATACCAGAAGTTAGAGCAGGCCCCAATACTTGCGGGGATTCATAACTTCAAATACTTCCCAAAATAATTCAAAATTAAAAATGAAAGTTTAAATGATTATACTTTCATTTTAAGAATAGTATTCATTGGTTATAAAGGAAAACTATAAAATTCATATTTAATCATAAAAAATAATTGTCAAGTTTTGCGGTAAACTATATATTTGCTCGCTTTTAAAATTTGACTAATAAAAAAATATACAAATGCAAAATAAAGGATTAGTAAAGTTATTTGCTGTTTTATTTGGGTTGGTAAGTATTTACCAATTGTCTTTCACATTTAAGGCAAGCCAAATAGAAGGAAATGCTGAAGAAATAGCTATTAACAAAATTGCGGATACAGAAGAAGGTTTCCGTGCTTTAAGAAGTGCAGAAGAAACTAGTTATTTAGAGTCTATTGCTACCGATACCGTTTTTAATATTGGTATTGCACAATACACCTATAATGAAGTAAAAGAAAAAGCAATGCCTTTAGGATTAGACCTAAAAGGTGGTGTTAGTGCAATTTTACAAATATCTATTAAGGATATTTTGAAAGGATTAGCTAATAATACAAAAGACCCAGTTTTTAATCAAGCACTAGATGATGCTTTCGAAATTCAAAAGAACAGTCAGAATACATATTTAGAAGATTTCTTTGTAGCGTTTGATGCTATTAAAGGTGATACAAAACTAGCATCACCAGATATTTTTTATACTAAAGCGTTAGATGGTGAGATTGATGGGACGATGTCTGATGATGAAGTACAAGGTATTATATCTACAAAAATTGATGAATCTGTAGTATCTGCTTTTGAAGTATTACGTAAACGTATTGATGAGTTTGGAGTAACACAACCAACAATTCAACGTTTAGGGAATTCAGGAAGAATTTTAGTTGAATTACCAGGTGTAAAAGATAAAGACCGTGCTATTAAATTATTACAAAGTACAGCACAATTAGAATTTTGGGATGCTTATAAAGGAGAGCAATTCTTTCCGTTCTTATCTCAAGCAAATGAAGTTTTAAAAGGTATTGTTGAAGTTAAAACTGATGCAGAAGAAGTAGAACCTCAAGATGAAGAAGCTGCACAAGACTCACAAATTGATGCACTTTTAGGAGAAGCTGAAACAGATTCAACTGCTGTAACGACAGTAAACCCAATATTTGATTTAATTAGAGGACAAGGCTACCAAGGCGGACCAGTAATTGCAAGGTTTGAATTAAAAGATAAAGCAACAATTCTTGAGTATTTAAATAAATCTGAAGTACGAGATTTACTTCCAGTAGAACAACGTTATGTAAAGTTTGTTTTTGGAAAGCCAGAAAAAGATAGCGAAATTGTAGATTTATATGCCTTAATTGGTAATAGAGAGAATACTCCAGAATTAAGTGGAGCGGTAGTTATTGATGCTCGTAACCAATTTGGACCAACAGGACAATCTGAAGTTTCTATGCAAATGAATGCAAAAGGAGCTAAGATTTGGGAAGAAATGACAGGTAGAGCATTTACTCAAGGAAGCCAAATAGCAATTGTATTAGACGATGTTGTGTATTCTGCTCCAGGAGTAACTACAGGTCCAATTTCTGGTGGAAATTCATCAATTAAAGGAAACTTCACATTAAATGAAGCGGTAGATTTAGCAAATGTTTTACGTGCAGGTAAATTACCAGCATCAGCAGATATTATTCAAAGCGAAGTAGTAGGTCCATCATTAGGTCAAGAAGCTATAGATAGTGGTAAAATGTCGTTCTTAATAGCATTAGCATTAGTGTTAATATGGATGATTTTCTATTACGGTAAAGCAGGTGTTTTTGCAGATATAGCAATGGCATTGAATATCTTATTAATCTTTGGTGTTTTATCAGGATTAGGAGCTGTGTTAACATTACCAGGAATTGCAGGTATTGTTTTAACTATAGGTATGTCGGTTGATGCGAACGTACTTATATTTGAGCGTATTCGAGAAGAATTAGCAAAAGGAAAAGGACAAAAAGAAGCAGTTAAAGACGGATTTAGTAACGCATTATCATCAATTTTAGATGCGAATATTACAACAGGTTTAACAGCGTTAATTTTATTCATATTTGGTACAGGACCAATTAAAGGATTCGCAACTACCTTATTAATAGGTATTGGAACATCATTATTTACAGCAATTTTTATTACAAGATTATTAGTAGATTGGTACACTAATAAAGGTGGAAAATTAACATTCTCTACACCAATTACTAAAAACCTTTTCAGAAATATAAATATTGAATTCTTAAAGAAACGTAAAATTGCTTACATCATTTCTGGCGCATTCATTCTATTCAGTTTAGGTTCGTTATTTACAAACAGTTTAGACCAAGGTGTCGATTTTGTTGGAGGTAGAACATATCAAGTGCGTTTTGCACAAGATGTTAGCGCTACAGAAATAACAGCAACACTTTCAGATGCTTTTGGAAGTGCCGATGCTAAAACTTTTGGTGATGCAAATCAATTAAAAATCACAACAAAATTTAAAGTAAATGAAACTGATGCAGCAGTTGATGAAGAAATCAGAAAATCTTTATACACAGCTTTATTACCTCATTTAGAAGGTGTGTCTTACGAAGATTTCATTAGCGATTCAGATACTAAAACTGTTGGCTTAATGAAGTATTATAAAGTAAGCCCAACCATTGCAGATGATATTAAACAAGCATCGTTTTGGGCAATTTTAGGCTCATTAATCGTTGTGTTTTTATATATTTTAATGCGATTTAAAAAATGGCAATACTCACTTGGTGCAGTAGCAGCCGTTTTTCACGATGTATTAATCGTGTTAGGTGTATTCTCATTAACGTACAAATTCATGCCGTTTAGTATGGAAGTAGACCAAGCATTTATTGCAGCTATCTTAACGGTAATTGGGTATTCATTAAATGATACGGTGGTCGTGTTCGATAGAGTTCGAGAGTTCTTTAACGAACACACAAGTTGGAAATTCGATAAAGTTGTGAATTTATCACTTAGTAGCACATTAAGTAGAACGCTAAATACCTCATTAACAACATTAGTAGTGTTATTAGCAATCTTCATCTTTGGTGGCGATTCTATTAGAGGCTTCATGTTTGCTTTAATAGTAGGTGTAATTGTGGGTACGTATTCATCATTATTTATTGCAACACCAATAATGTACGATACAGTAAGAAAATTAGAAGGAAAGAAGAAAGAAGACTAACTCAAATTTTTTTCTTAACAGAAGAGCCTATCATTAATTTGATAGGCTTTTTTTTATGCAATAAACTGGAAGTTTAATAATTATTTGGGCGTTACCCTTTGGGTCAGGCTTTCCGTTATATCTTTTTAAATACCATTGCGAAGAACAAAGTGACGTAGCAATCTGTTAAAGACTAAGTTCAAAGTATAATTATTTATTTATCCATTTTAAAAAGGATGCCACTACAATCCTTAACGCGGAAAAAGATATTACGATATACTTAATATTAAACTTATAATCTAAAGACTATTTTCCTGTGCCAGTAAACACCAAAAACATATATGTAAATCCGTAAGCAAAAGCCATTTCGCCTGCGTTACTACCTGTAAATTTTTATCGTACCAAAGAAAAAAAAGCAACAAACATAGTAAACTCTAATTCTAATGCGTTTATGCGTGTAAAAAGCCTAAGTGCAATGAGAATTGCTCCAAAATTTTCTAACCAATCAGCAATACATAACTTATTTCGTCACTAATGCCAATTAAGTCTGGAAATGTATGAAACTGTTCTGATGCTGTCATGAGTTTTTATCAACCATGAAACTTGAAAACGAAATTTGTAATAATAACAACCCTAAATCTGGATTTAATGGGATAAATGATAATCCGATAAATTTTTTTATAATGTTTTTTTGATTTTATAAACAGGATATTGCAAATGTGCTTTTTCGTAATGTTCACTTTGCTTATGTATCCAATCTAATTGTGAATACCAATTGCTGGCAAAGTCTTTATTGAAAGATTTTTTGGTGTTAAAAGCAATTTGAATTTTTGGATTTCTAGCTAGTATTTCTAATGCTTTATCTTCCCAAACATAAGGCGAAAATCCCTCTTTTTGTTGTAAAATAGTATCGAAAAAATTCCAACTAAAAAACGAATCTGGTGCTTGAGGTTCTAAAGTTTCTATAATATATCTAATTGAAGGTTGTGCAGTTTTAATAATAAAGTCGCCTTTTCTAAAAGTAATAGTTTCTGTGTTTGTTGAAATTGTAACATTATAATGTGAATAATGACCTTCGTAAGCTTGTTTACGGGTTTTATAATCTTCAATTTTATAGCTTTCAACTGTAATTGTAGAATCTTTTTCAAGTCGATGCATTTTAATATTATTCAATTTTAATAACTCAATTACATTATACCAACCTTGTGGAATAATATAAACATCAGGAATTTCAATTTCAATAGTCGGTTTAAAATAATTCTGATAAGCAACTTCTTTTGTAAAAGGTTTTGTTCTGTCATATTTTAAACGGTCGGAACCTGTTATTTGGCTCGGAATTAAATGACCTTCAAAACCTTTAAAATTTAAAGTGGTTGTTTTTGTAGTGTCAATTTCCCAATTTAAAGTATATGTTTTTTGAGATTGTATTTTATTAAATGCATTTTTTCGTAATTCAGATATTTTATCACCATCATTTTCGGTAATCTCAATCATACTTTTCATAAGCTCGTAAGTGCCTTCAACACGTTGTTTGTATGGTTTAAGCATATGCGTTTCAACCATCATGCCCAGCGTATTAAATAAAGTTGTGTAGCCAGTTGAATAACGAGGATAATCCATAAATTGAGAAAACCCTTTTTCAGGAACTTGATTAAAAACATTTACATAAGGTGTAATATCCCAATTTTTTTCAGCCAGTTTTTGTTCTAGTTTTGGCATCATTTCAGTATGAATATAATTACCTAAATCGCCACCAAGTTTGTTGTGTTGAGTAAATAAGTGGGTGAGGGTGTATTGATAATCAGCACCATTACTTACATGATTATCTATAAAAACATCAGGTTTTACTAAATGAAATATTTTTGCAAACGTTTTGGCATTTTTGGTGTCACATTTAATGAAATCTCGGTTTAAGTCGTAATTTCTAGCATTTCCTCTAAAACCATATGTTTTTGGTCCGTTTTGATTCGTTCGTGTTGTAGAATTTCTATTTAAACTACCGCCAACATTATAAATTGGTATGGTTACTAAAACGGTGTTTTTGGGTGCTTCAATTTTACCGTTTGTAATATCTCTAAACAGCATCATGGTAGCATCAATACCATCACTTTCACCAGGATGAATACCATTATTTATTAAAAGAATACGTTTGTTTTTTCGTATTTCAGAAAAATCAAATTCAGCATCAGGATTTAAAGTCACAATATGTAACGGTTTACCAGAATCGGTTTCGCCAATAGAATCGATAGAAATTTCAGTGTAAGTTTCAGCTAAATCAGTATAAAATTGAATAGTTTGTTCATAAGTTGCAGTTTCTAATCCTTCAGATAATTCAAAAACTGTTTCAAAATTATCATCTATTTTTTCATTCGAATTATTACAAGAAACTAACAAAACAAGAATTGCAAATATTTTTTTCATTTCAAACGATTTAGTTTAATCTAAAACAAATATAGTAATTAGGATTTGCGCTTTTATTAAATAGCAGTAAATTAGCATCTTGAAAAAAACAGACCATGACAGAGTTTATTAGAAAACGCACAGCCAATGCAAAAAACGATATTTTAAGTGGAATTACTGTAGCATTAGCACTTGTTCCAGAAGCTGTTGCGTTTGCATTTGTAGCTGGCGTAGATCCATTAGTGGGTTTGTATGCGGCTTTCATGATTGGTATTATTACGGCTGTATTTGGTGGTCGCCCAGGTATGATAAGTGGAGCTACTGGTGCTTTAGCTGTAGTTATGGTGAGTTTAGTTGCAAAAGGTAACGCTTTTGGTGAAATTGGAGAAAATTTAGGGCTTTACTATTTATTTGCAACCGTTATTTTAATGGGTGTTATACAAATGCTGGCTGGTTTTTTAAAGCTTGGTAAATTTGTAAGACTTATTCCGCATCCTGTAATGATGGGATTTGTAAATGGATTGGCAATAGTTATTTTCTTATCGCAATTAAGTATGTTTAAAGACGTAAATGGCGATTGGTTTTCGGGTTTTTCAATGTGGATTATGGTTGGATTAGTGGCACTAACTATGGGTATTATGTTTGGTTTACCTAAGCTTACAAAAAAAGTACCAGAAGCATTAGTTGCTATTTTTGTGGTTTCGGCTATTGTTATTTTTGGGAATTTAGAAGTTGCAACTGTTGGTAGTTTTATTCGTGATGGTGGAGGAGAAGGTTTAAAAGGCGGTCTGCCACAATTTCAAACAGATATATTTAGTAAAGTACCTTTCAATTTTGAAACTTTAAAATTTATTTTCCCATACGCATTAATTTTAGCAGCTATCGGACTTATAGAATCCTTAATGACACTTAATTTAGTTGACGAATTAACCGAAACTAGAGGAAATTCAAATCGAGAATGTTTAGCACAAGGTGGTGCAAATATCATCACAGGATTTTTTGGAGGAATGGGTGGTTGTGCCATGATTGGGCAATCATTAATTAATATAAAAGGTGGCGGTCGCGGAAGATTGTCGGGTATAGTTGCTGCCATAATGTTACTAATATTTATTTTGTTTGCGTCAGGCTTAATCGAGCAAGTCCCAATTGCAGCCTTAGTTGGCGTTATGTTTATGGTAGTTATTGGTACGTTTGCTTGGAGTAGTTTCCGTATTTTAAATAAAATTCCAATAAGCGATGTTATCGTTTTAGTTACCGTATCTGCATTAACCGTTATTTTCGATTTAGCAATTGCTGTAATTGCGGGTGTAATTATTAGTGCTTTGGTATTTTCTTGGGAAAACGCAAAACGTATTAGAGCACGTAAACGCATGAAAGATGATGGAACGAAAGTATACGAAATTTGGGGACCATTATTTTTCGGTTCTATCTTAGCTTTTAACGATAAGTTTGATATTAAAAATGACCCTGATAATGTGGAGGTCGATTTTGTTGAATCTCGAATTAGCGATCACTCTGCACTAGAAGCTATTTTTAATTTGGTAAATAAATATGAAGCTGAAGGGAAAACGATTAAGTTAAAACACCTTAGTGAAGATTGTAAAATATTGCTTTATAAATCGAATCCAAAATTCAGAGAAGTAATTATCGAAGATATTGACGACCCACGTTATCACCTAGCCGAAAACCCAGAAAAGTTTACCAAACCACTTTCCGAATATAAGTTGTAATATTTGGGCGTTACCACAAGGGTCGGGCTTTCCGCTATATCTTTTTATTCTGTCATTCCTGCGTAGGCAGTAATCCACAATAAAAAGGATGCCGCTACAATCCCTAACGCAAAACTCAAGTATAATATGTCATTTCGAAGAAGGAACGACTGATAAATCTCATACTCAACTTACAGATTGCCACATCACGCAAAAAAAGCGTGATTCACAATGACGTTTAAAGTAGTTTTTTTTTTGCTAACAGCTATTTAACTCGCACACTATCTGGAACCAATTTGGTATAATCACCATTATTTCTAATAACATCACGCACAATTGAAGATGCTATATACGATGTTTTTGCTGAGGTTAAAAGGAAAACAGTTTCAATAGGCGCTAAATCTCTATTGGTATGCGCAATGGCTTTTTCAAATTCAAAATCGGCAGGATTTCGTAATCCACGAAGTATAAATTCAACACCAATGTCTTTGCAAAAATCAACAGTTAAGCCTTTATAAGTCATAACTTTTACTTTAGGTTCATCTTTAAAAGCGTCTTCAATAAATTGTTTGCGTTGTTCAAGAGAGAACATATATTTTTTGCTAGAATTTACACCAATAGCCACAATAATTTCATCAAAAAGCGTAACACCGCGAGCAATTATATCGTAGTGTCCTAAAGTTAATGGATCAAAAGATCCTGGGAATATAGCTCGTTTCATGATTTAAAATTACAATTAATTTTTCAAAGCTTCCTCAATAGCATTATCAAACAATGCACTCATACTAATTCCAGCAGCAGCAGCTTGTTGAGGTAATATACTTTCTTTAGTTAAACCCGGAATTGTGTTTACTTCCAATAAATGAGGTTCACCATCTTTAAAAATGAATTCACTTCTAGTAAATCCTGTCATTTTTAAAATTTCATACACCTTTTTTGCAATAGTATTTACTTTGTCTTCTTGTTTTGTAGTTAATCTTGCAGGTGTTATTTCTTGAGATTCGCCTAAGTATTTTGCTTTGTAATCGAAAAAATCGTTGTTACTCACAATTTCGGTAATTGGTAGAGCTTTAGTTTTGCCTTTATAAGTAATCACACCAACCGAAACTTCAATACCATCTAAAAACGATTCAATAATAATTTCGTCATCTTCTTTAAATGCAACATCAATAGCATCTTGTAAATCTTCTTTTTTGTACACTTTTGAGATTCCGAAACTACTACCAGCTTTATTCGCTTTTACAAAACAAGGTAAACTTACTTTATTTATAATAGCATCTTCATCAATAGTATCACCTAAATTCACATAAAAAGACTCAGCAGTTTTAATACCATAAGTTTTTAAAACGCTTAAACAATCACGCTTGTTAAACGTTAACGACGCTTGATACATACCACAACTTGTTTGCGGAAGATTAAGTAATTCAAAATAAGCTTGCATAAAACCATCTTCCCCTGGCGACCCATGAATAGCATTAAAAACACAATCAAAAGTAATTTTTGATTCATTTATAGCAATCGAAAAATCATCTTTATCAACAGGAAATTCAGTATCATTAGCATCAACATAAACCCATTTATCTTTAAAAATATGAATACGATACACTTTATATTTTAATGCATCAAGCATTTCATAAACTACGTTCCCGCTTTTTAAGGAGATTTTATATTCGCTAGAATAACCGCCCATAATAATGGCAATGTTCTTTTTCATTTACGCTTAATTTATTTCTGTATCAATCTAAAACTAACAATAAAACGTACTTATTATTAGTTAAGCTAAAATAGCATATTAATGCAAAAGAAAAAACGGTTCTGTTTTTATATATTTGCCTAATCGAAAATTATATACATGAGTCTAGTTAAATTTCTTACGAGTAAAACATTTTTAAAACAAATTTTATTGGCAGTTGTAGCCATTGTAGTATTATGTTTTATAATGCTGAAATGGTTAAATGTATCAACAAATCATGGCGATTTTGAAACTGTGCCAAACCTAACAGGAAAATCTATAAACGTTGCAAAAATGGAGTTAGATGAAAATAATTTGGTAATGCAAATTCAAGATTCGGCAAATTTTAATCCTAAATATCCAAAGTTTTCGGTTATAGAACAAGAGCCACTAGCAGGAACTAAAGTAAAAGAAAACCGTAAAATTTATTTAACGTTAAATCCGTCAGGATACAGAAAAGTAAAAGTGCCAAACTTATTAGAAAGCACGTTGCGACAAGCAAGACCAACATTAATATCTTTAGGGTTTAATATAGGTAAACTTACTTATGTAAATAATATTGGTAAAGATATTGTACTAAAAATGCAGCATAAAGGCAAAACTATAAAACCTGGAGATATGCTAGCTAAAACCGAAAAAATAGATTTAGTATTAGGTAACGGTAAACGACCATAATACACTTTTTCATGAACGACTATACACCACAATTACCAGACGAAAATAATATGTACGAGCATTACGCTTTTACTGTAGATAAAGGGCAAGAACCTTTACGTATCGATAAATATTTAATGAATTTTATTGAAAACGCAACTCGAAATAAAATTCAAGCAGCAGCAAAAGACGGAAGTATTCATGTGAATGATGTTGTCGTAAAATCCAATTACAAAGTAAAACCTTTTGATGCCATTCGTGTATTGTTTGCACATCCGCCATTCGAAAACTTACTAGTTGGTGAGGATATTGATATCGATATTGTTTATGAAGATGATGAGCTACTTGTAGTAAATAAACAAGCAGGCATGGTTGTACATCCTGGACACGGAAATTATTCGGGTACACTTATAAACGCATTAATTTATAGGTTCGAAAACTTGCCAAATAATTCTAGCGAACGCCCAGGATTGGTGCACAGAATAGATAAAGATACTAGTGGACTTTTAGTGGTTGCAAAAACCGAAAAAGCCATGGCGCATTTATCGTTACAGTTTGCCGAAAAAACTAGCAAACGCGAATACGTTGCCATAGTTTGGGGAAATATGGATGAAAACGAAGGCACCATAGAAGGCAATATTGGTCGTCATCCAAAAAATCGATTACAGAACACCGTTTTTATAGATGATGAAGCCGAAAATGGCAAGCCAGCCGTAACGCATTACAAGGTTATAGAGCGTTTGGGTTATGTAACTTTAGTGTCTTGCAAGCTAGAAACTGGGCGTACACACCAAATACGTGTACACATGAAACACATTGGGCATACCCTATTTAACGACGCGCGTTATGGTGGCGAACGTATTTTAAAAGGTACCACATTTACCAAGTACAAACAATTTGTAGATAACTGTTTTAAAATACTGCCAAGGCAAGCGTTACACGCAAAAACATTGGGTTTTGTACATCCAAAAACAGGTGAGTTTATGCAGTTTAATTCTGATATTCCAGACGATATGCAACAATGTATTGAAAAATGGAGAAGTTATTCAAATCATCAAAATAATTAGTAGTTGGGCGTTACCTTTCTGGTCAGGCTTTCCGCTATATTTTTTTAATAACTCTTCTTTAAACTGTTTAGTATTTTTATAACTAGTAATAACTAAAACCGTAAAAGCAATTGGCAATAACATCGAGAATTTTAATTTTTTAGTTATTGAGTAGTTGTGTATATAAGTAACATGCATTATAATAACAAGTCCTGTTAAATAGTAGTAGATATTTTTAATCGTTTTTCTCTTTTTTTAAGTTCATCAATTGTTAATCTAGTTATGTTACTTTGTTTCAGAATTACTATTTCACTTTATTAAAAAATAACAAAATAATTATTAATTATTAATTGTACATTATAAATTACTTTATATATTTGCACACTGAAAATCTAAAAGAGAGGAGGTTAAGACACTATGTTAATAATACCAATAAAAGAAGGAGAAAATATAGATAGAGCGCTAAAGCGTTTTAAAAGAAAGTTTGATAAAACTGGAACTAAACGTCAATTACAAGTACGTAAGCAGTTTAACAAACCTTCAGTAGTACGTAGAGCACAAATACAAAAAGCCCAGTACATCCAAGGACTAAGAGATGCAGAAGATATTTAATCTGTACCTATAAATATTAAATCCCACTTTTTAAAGTGGGATTTTTTTTGCGCTATATTTTAGTAATTTAAAGTTGCAACATAAACTTTTAACTTTTAACTTTAAACTTTTAACTTATTAATATGTCTTTCAAATCATTTATAGATTATTTATTGCTCGAGAAGAATTATTCGGTATTAACTGTAAAAGCATATCAAACAGATTTAAAATATTTTTCAGAGTTCATTAAAAAAGAATACGAAACAAATACAATTAATAAAGTAAACTATGCACAAATTAGAAGTTGGATAGTATTAATGGTAGAAAAAGAAATATCAAACCAGAGTATAAACCGAAAAATATCGGCATTAAATACCTATTATAAGTTTCTTTTAAAAATTGGAGATATTAAAACTAATCCGTTATTAAAGCACAAAGCATTAAAAACGAGTAAAAAAATACAAGTACCTTTCTCAATAGCCGAAATAAAAACAGTTTTAGATGATTTGCATTTTGAAAACAATTTTGAAGGCATTCGGGATAAATTAATTATAGAATTATTTTATTCAACAGGTATACGTAGAATAGAATTAGTGGAACTAAAATTAACTAGCATTAATTTAGATAATAAAACGTTAAAAGTATTAGGTAAAAGAAATAAAGAGCGTATTGTCCCGTTGTTACAATCAGTCACACAGACTATAAATAAGTATTTAAAAGTAAGAAATAAATTAGAAAATATTTCAGATGAAAACAGTTTATTTTTAACCAAAAGGGGAGTTAAAATATATGAAACACTTGTTTATAGAATAATAAATAAGTATTTTAGTAAAGCATCTAGCAAAGTAAAAAGGAGTCCACATATACTAAGACACTCTTTTGCAACACACTTACTAAACCAAGGTGCAGAGTTAAATGCTGTTAAAGAGCTTCTAGGTCATTCAAGTTTGGCGGCAACGCAAGTTTATACACATAATAGTATAGCCAAATTAAAAAAAGTGCATATAAAAGCACATCCAAGAAGCGAAGAATAAAACAGAAGGATTATTGTCTAACCAAAAAAACAAAAAAGATGAAAGTAAACACGCAATCGGTTAATTTTAATGCAGACCAAAAATTGATAGATTTTATTCAAAAGCGAATGGATAAGTTAGATATGTTTTATGATAAAGTGATTCAATCTGACGTATATTTAAAATTAGATAACACTAGTAAAAAAGAAAATAAAATATTTGAAGCAAGATTAAGTGTTCCAGGAGATAGCTTTATTGTAAAAAAACATTGTAAAAGCTTTGAAGAAGGCGCAGATATGGCTGCATCATCACTAGAAAGACAGTTAAAAAAGAGAAAAGAAAAATTAAGATCATATTTATGATAAAATTTTTCGAAAAATGTTTTGAATAAATAAATAAATACATACATTTGCAGTCCGTTAGAAATAGCGGACTTTTTTATGCATAAAAAACATAAAAATAAGCCGATGTAGCTCAGCTGGCTAGAGCAGCTGATTTGTAATCAGCAGGTCGTGGGTTCGAGTCCCTCCATCGGCTCAAGTTCTTAAAAATATTGGAATAAGTTTAATTGGGGAGATACTCAAGCGGCCAACGAGGGCAGACTGTAAATCTGCTGACTACGTC
>CAZLXG010000056.1:0-14749 GCA_964563585.1 uncultured Flavobacteriaceae bacterium
ACGACCTAACCGATTAAAAACCAGTACCAAATGTTGTATTTTACAGATGAACTGTAGAAAATAATTATTAAAAAAATTATTCTTTACGTTGCTATTAGCGATAGAAGTGGTATCCTTTTTTTGAGGTACGAGAAAAAGATATAACGGATAGCGCGACCACTTGGTTTTTAAGTGTAACCAAAAACAAACGTGGGAATGCCCAACTTTTCGATACAATTTCATGTAAATTGAAATCACTCGAAATGACAAATTTATCTGTTTCGCCAGAAGAAAGGTGTGAATAAAATAAGTACTGTAAAAAGTTCTAATCGCCCAATAAGCATTAAAAAACTACACCACCACTTGCCGATATTTGGCAAATTTGCATAGTTATTTACGGGGCCGAAATCACCTAAAGCGGGACCAACATTACCCAAACTAGAAGCTGCTAAACCGATAGCGGATTGAAAATCAATTTCCATCATTGAAAACCCTAGAGCTCCAATTATAAAAGATATCATATACAAAATAAAGAAAGCCAGCACATTAAATACAATATTATTAGAGATAGATTTCGTATTGTAACGCACTGGTATTATAGCATTTGGATGTAGTGTACGTTTAAATTCTAAAAAACCGTTTTTAATTAATATTAAATGGCGAACCACTTTTACGCCTCCAGAAGTACTGCCTGCAGAACCGCCTAAAAACATGAGTCCGAAAAATAACACGACTAGAAAAGGTGTCCACATAGTAAAGTCTGCGGTTACAAAACCTGTTGTTGTAATTACAGATATTACTTGAAACATGGCGTGCCTAAAAGCACTTTCGGCTTCGCCCCAGACCATTGGATGGTTAATTGATGATGCAGCAACATCGGCTCTAAAATAAATGATACATGCTGCTATTACTGTGAAAACAGCAATAAACTTAAAGTATAATTTAAACTCTTCGTCATGAATTATTTTTTGAACTTTTCCTTTAAAAGCAAAGTAACTTAGTACAAAATTAGTACCAGCCAAAAACATAAATACAATGATTATATATTGAATTATTGGTTCTCCATTCCAATAGGCAACACTTGCATTTTTTGTTGAGAAACCACCTGTTGACAGTGTGCATAATGCATGATTAATAGCATCGAAAAAAGACATACCTGCCACTTGAAGTAAAATAGTTTCGGCAACTGTATAGCCAAAATAAATTAACCATAAACGTTTTGCTGTATCTGTTATTCTGGGATGTAACTTATCGGCACTTGGACCTGGAGCTTCGGCAGCAAAAAGCTGCATTCCTCCAATTCCTAATAATGGTAAAATAGCTATTGCTAATACAATAATTCCCATACCTCCAATCCAATGTGTTAAGCTTCGCCAAAACAAAACACCTTTTGGCACTACTTCAATATCGTTTAAAATAGTTGCCCCCGTTGTTGTAAAACCAGATATGGTTTCGAAAAAAGCATTAGTAAAGCTCGTAATACTTCCTGTTAACACATATGGTAAAGTACCTGCTAGTGCCATTATTAACCACCCGAAAGCTACTACAATGTAACCTTCGCGTTTATTCATTTCTTTTTTATGGTGTCTGGTAAGCAACATAGAAAAACCGCCAACCAACAACGTAATAATACCCGCTAAAAATAATTGAAACGTAACACCATCCTTATATATTAAACTTACAAGTGATGCTAATAGCATAAAGCCACCATTAAATAATAGTAGCAATCCGAAAAAATGAAAAATTATTTTATAGTTAAGCTTTTTCATTCTAAAGGAACAATTTTTCTACTCTTTTTATAGACTTAAGTAAACAGCAAACCACCACGCGGTCGCCTTCTTGAATTTTAAAATCGCCAAGCGCAATTAAACCTATATCATCTCTAACAACTCCACCAATAATTGCTGAACGCGGAAAATCTAGTTCTTTAATAATTTTATTACAAATTTTAGATGTTGCTTTTACTTCAAACTCCAATAACTCAGCATTCATATTACTTAGCTTGGTCATGGCAACCACCTCACCTTTACGTATATATCTGAAAATATTATTCGCAGCTAATAATTTTTTATTAATAAGGGTATCAATACCTATAGAATGCGAAAGTTCGAAATAATCCATGTTTTCAACTAAAGCAATGGTTTTTTTTACGCCTTTAGATTTCGCTACTAAACATGCCATAATATTAGTTTCAGAATTTGTAGCGACTGCAATAAAAGCATCCATGTCACTAATATTTTCCTCATCTAATAAATCTACATTTCTGCCATCGCTATTTATAACCAAAACGTTTTGTAATTCATCTGCAATTTCAAAAGCACGCTCCTTATTCCCTTCTAAAAGTTTAATATTAAACCCTTTATCACTTAAATCCTTAGCTGTTTTATAACCAATTTGACTACCACCAAGAATCATAACATCCTTAATATTTACATTTGCTTTTCCAGTAAGCTTACAAAGGTCTTCGCCTCCACCTTCTGAGGTTATAAAAACAACACTATCACCTTTTTTAAAGGTTGTATCTCCACGCGGAATAATAGTATATTGTGTTCCTAAACGCTGTATTGCAATAGGTACAAAATGAATTTCTGGAAAAATTTGGGCTGCTTCCTTTACGGTTTTACCAATAAAAGACGCTTCTTTAGAAAGTGTTAAACCAGCCATTGTTAACGCTCCATCTTCAAACTCGTAATTATCGTTAAAAGAAGATTGTTTTAGTGACAATTCAATTTCTGCTGCTGCTAAAGCTTCAGGAGAAATTAACTCATCTATTCCAAATTTTTTAAAACCAACTTCATCTTTATGTGTTATAAATTCGGTATTAGATATTCTTGCTATAGTACGTTTAGAGCCTAATTGCTTCGCTAAAACACAAACTGTAATATTGGTAGTTTCAGAAGCTGTAACGCCAATTAACAAATCGCTATTATCAACTTGGGCTTCTTTTAAAATGGCTATTGAAGTAGCATCACCTTTAATAACTTTAATATCTAATTGTGTATCAGCATGGGCAAGACTTTCCTTATTAGTGTCTATTAAAGTAATCTCTTGAGACTCGTAAGACAATAATTTTGCTAAATGAAATCCAACTTCACCAGCTCCAGCAATAATTATTTTCATCGGTAATTATTCATAAAAAGTATAACAAATATACTATAAAATATGTAGGTTTGTTCAAAATTTACAGATTTGTCAAAAGTAAAACCATACAAAAATAGCACACTAGGAAAAAAGGAACAAGTTACTAAAATGTTTGACACTATTTCTGAAGATTACGATGGTTTAAATCGTGTTATTTCATTTGGAATAGATATAAAATGGCGTAAAAAAGTAGTAAAACTAGTTAAAGAAAAAAAGCCTGAAACTATTTTAGATGTTGCTACTGGAACAGGTGATTTGGCTATTAATTTAGCCGAAACCAATGCTACAAAAATTGTTGGTTTTGATATAAGTAGTGGTATGCTAGAAATTGGCAAACAAAAAGTTAAAAGAAAAGGATTGGACTCTAAAATTGATATGATTTTAGGTGATTCTGAAAATATGCCTTTTGATGATAATACCTTTGATGCTATTACTGTAGCTTTTGGTGTTCGGAATTTTGAAACCTTAGAAATTGGTCTAAAAGAAATATTACGTGTACTAAAACCAAATGGAACTTTTGTTATTTTAGAAACTTCTATTCCAGCTAAATCATTCTATAAATTTGGCTATAATTTATACACAAAAAACTTGATGCCATTAATAGGTAAGCTTTTTTCAAAAGATAAAGTTGCCTATAAATATTTAAGTGAATCTGCTTCAGTTTTTCCTTATGGTGAAGCTTTGAACAATATATTGCGTGAAATTGGGTTTATTAATGTTGAAGATTTTCCGCAAACCTTTGGTGTAGCAACAATTTATACATCATCAAAATAATAATATGAAGCATTTTTTAGTCATAATATCATTTTTGTTTTTATTTCAAACAGCTAATGCGCAGTTGTTTAGAAAAGAAAAAGTTACTTATGATTCTAATCAAGGTAGAGGTTCGACTGAAAATAAGCTATTAAGGTGGGGTTATTTTTTAGGTTTTAGCTCTTACGATTTTAACTTCGATTATAAGAATGATTTACGCGACATTAGTGTAGAACGCAATCCTGGCTTTAATGTTGGTCTTATCGGAAATTTGCGTATAAATAATTTTATAGATATTCGTCTAGAACCTGGCTTATTAATTACTACAAGAATTTTACACTATAGTCAAACATATTTTGATGGCGTAACTATTACCGATTCCGATTTAAAAAGAGAAGTAAAATCTACATATATACACATTCCTTTATTAGTGAAATTATCTACCAAACGTATCAATAATTTTAAACCTTTTATTGTTGGTGGTTTTTCAACAGCGTTAAACCTTTCGAGTAACGAAGACAACCCGAACGATAATAGCAACGGGCAATTTAGAACTAAAAAGAATATGCTTTTTTACGAAATTGGCTTTGGTATAGATTTGTATTTATATAACTTTAAATTCACACCTTCTATTCGTGGGCTTTTTGCTATTAATGATGAATTGATTAGAGATAACGACCCAAATAGTCCTTGGACAAGTAATATTGCTAGTATGAAAACTAGAGGTGTTTTTATAAACTTTACGTTTCAGTAGCAATTCTTAGTTTTCAACTTCTTCTAAACTCACTCAACAAAATAGCAGTTGCAGTTGCAACATTTAAACTTTCGGTAGCTTGTAAATCGCCAAATCTAGGAATCGATATTTTTTCATTTATAATTGCTTCAACTTCTTTTGATATTCCATTAGCTTCATTACCCATTACTAAAACACCTTGTTCTGGCATTTGTTTACTATAAACATTTTTACCTTCCATAAAAGCTCCAAAAATTGGTGTTTCTATTTCATTTAAAAAATCAACCAAATCCAGATAACTAATATTAACTCTGGTAATAGAACCCATTGTTGCTTGTATAACTTTAGGATTAAAACAATCTACAGTTTCTTTACTACAAACCAAATCGACAATACCAAACCAATCGCAAAGCCTAATAATAGTTCCTAAATTCCCTGGATCTCTAATAGCATCAAGTACTAGAATTAATCCATTTGTACTAACGGGTATTGGTGTTGGTATTTTAAAAATCGCTAACGCTTTATTAGGCGTACTTAAAAAACTAATACGCTTTAAATCTGCTTCCGAAATTAAAATTTCGTCTTTGGCATCAATATTGAATGTTTCGGTCGTATATAACTTATGAAGCGTTAAATTAGATTGTAATAATTCTTTTATTGTTTTGATTCCTTCAACAACAAAAAAACCGTGTTGCAGTCTATATTTTTTTTGCTTTAAACTCGTTATTAATTTTATTTGACTTTTAGAAAGCATGCATTCAATATTAAGATATTCATTTTGATTTTATAAAGAAATGAAAAATATTGATGTTACATGTACCTTTGAAAAAAAAATAAAAATAAACACATGAAATAATGTATTTTTGAATTCATAAATGAATATTAATTATTATTTCTTTTTAATCAAACCAATTCGTATAACCAATAACTTGAATTAATTATAATTTCATTTGAAAAATCAACTCTCAAAAATATTAATACTTGTTTTAATCACAGGATACTTCACATCTTGTGATACCGTAAAAAGAGTTGCTAAAAACGAGCATTTACTTACCAAAAATACGGTACAAATAAATGGTGAAAAGGATAATACAGAAACCATAACCAATCTTTTACACCAAAAACCAAACAGTAAGCTACCTATACTTGGTAACTTAAGACTCAATATTTATAATTTAGCACGCTCAAATAGAGATTCTTTATTTGAAGTTTGGTTAGACAAAAAACCAAAACGGAGAGCCCGCTTAAAAAAACGATACTCACAAAAACAAGTTGATAGACTTAAACAATCTTTATCAGGGTTTAATAGTTGGTTAAAAAAAACTGGAGAAGCCCCTATTATTGTTGATGAAGAACGTACAAAAAAATCTGTAAAACGACTTAAAGATTATCATATTAATAACGGTTGGTTTGATACTAAAACAGAGTATACTATTAATAGAAATGAAAAAAAACGTGCCAATATTGAATACAATGTTGAAACTGGCAAACCATTTATAATCGATTCTATATCTGAAAAAATTGCTTCTCCTGTAATTAATTCTTTATATGAAACAATAAAAAATAGTACTTTAATAAAGCAAAACGAGCAATATAAAACTAGGAATTTCGAACAAGAACGTGGAAGAATTTCGAATGAATTACGTAATTCTGGTATTTATCATTTCAATCAAGATTATGTGACTTTTGAAATAGATACTGTTGGAACAAATAAAAAAGTAAATGTTGCTATTCAAATTCAAGATAGAGCTATTCGTACACCAGATTCTATACAACGCGAAACATTTAAAATTTATAAAATTAAAAAGGTAAATATTATTACCGATAATGCTTTTACTAATAACGGAAAGGCTTTTAATGATTCTATTTCGTTTGAAGGCTACAATTTATATGCTTACGATAAAATAAAATATCGCCCAAAAGCACTTACAGATGCAATATTTATAAGCCCTAACACTATTTTTAAAGATATTGACAGAACACATTCTTACAGACATATAAGTGAGTTGCGTACTTTTAAATATCCTGATATTAAATACATTGAAAATTCAGATTCTACTTTAACTGCTAATATTTATTTAGCACCATTAAAAAAATTCAGCTTAGGTTTTACTGCGGAAGCTTCAAAAAATAATATACAAAAAATTGGTTTTGCATTAAACCCAAGTTTATTAATTAGAAATATTTTTAGAGGTGCTGAAACTTTAGAAATTTCTGCAATTGCATCTATTGGAGCTTCAGAAGATAAAAACATTCCAGACGACCCGTTTTTCGATATTAACGAAATTGGTGTCGATTTAAAATTAACGTTTCCGCGATTATTTTCTCCGTTTAATACCGAAAAAATAATTCCAAAATACATGTCGCCAACAACAAGAATTAGCTTATCAACAACAGGGCAAACCAATGTTGGTTTAGACAAAAAAACTTTTAGCGGAACATTTAATTACAAATGGAATCCATCTAACAAAATTACTAACAGATTAGATTTATTTAATGTTCAATATGTTAGAAACCTTAATATTGGTAATTACTTTGATGTATATCGAAATTCATATAATACGCTAAATGGTATAGCCAATTTATATAACACGAATAATAGTTATTTTGATGATTCTGGAAATTTAATATTCCCTAATGGAACTGATAACTTTATTACAGATGTACTTAATCAAAACACATCTTTAAATCCAGCGGATGATGATTACAAAACAGTTTCAGCAATAAACGAACGTAAAAACAGACTTACAGAAAACAACTTAATTTTATCATCAAGTTTTAGTTTTACAAAAGATAAGCGTACAAACTTATTTGATGAAGACTTTTCAATTTTTCGTTTTAAGTTAGAATTAGCGGGAAATTTATTATCTAATACTTCAAAACTTTTAGGACTTACAAAAAATACTGACGATCGTTACGAGCTATTTAACGTAGCATATTCGCAATATATAAAAACAGAATTCGATTATGTAAAACATTGGGATTTGGGCAAAAAAAACGTACTTGCTATGAGAACATTTTTTGGCATCGCTATTCCTTACGGAAACTCTAATAGTATTCCATTTTCAAAAAGTTTCTTTGCTGGTGGCGCGAACGATAATCGTGCGTGGTCTCCATACCGTTTAGGCCCAGGAAGTTCTGAAACAACAAACGAATTTAATGAAGCCAATTTAAAATTAGCTTTAAGTGTAGAACATCGATTTAATATATTTGAAAACTTAAACGGTGCTTTCTTTATTGATGCTGGTAATATTTGGAATGTTTTAGATAATGTTGAAGACGAGAGAGCCACATTTACAGGTTTCAATTCTTTAAAAGATATCGCAATAGGTTCAGGGCTTGGTTTACGTTACGACTTTAGTTTCTTTGTATTCCGTTTCGATGTAGGTTTCAAAACTTACGACCCATTTTACAGAGATAATAACAGATGGTTTAACGACTATAATTTTTCAAATGCTGTGTATAACATCGGTATTAACTATCCATTTTAAACCTCAACTTCATCAACATAAACTATAACGTTTTAGTTCTTTTTTAGCCGTTTCAAGCTACAAAAGCACAACTATTTATTTAAAAATTGATTACTTTTGAAACATCTATAATATAAATCAATTAATTTAAAAAAATGGGACATAATATTAAACCAGGGGTTGCAACGGGTCATGAAGTTCAAGCAATTTTCAACTATGCAAAAGAAAAAGGATTTGCATTACCAGCAGTAAATGTAATAGGTTCAAACACAATTAATGGTGTATTAGAAACTGCAGCTTCTTTAAATGCTCCCGTAATTATTCAATTTTCAAATAGTGGTGCGCAATTTAATGCAGGAAAAGGATTAAGCAACGAAAACCAAAAATCGGCTATTGCAGGTTCTATTGCAGGTGCAAAACATGTACACGAAATGGCAGAAGTTTATGGAGTTCCTGTAATTTTACATACAGACCATTGCGCAAAAAAATTATTACCTTGGATAGACGGTTTATTAGATGCTAGTGAAAAACATTTCGCTGAAACTGGAAAACCACTATATAGCTCTCATATGATTGATTTATCAGAAGAGCCAATTGAAGAAAACATCGCAATTTGCAAAACGTATTTAGAGCGTATGAGCAAAATGGGTATGACTTTAGAAATTGAATTAGGTATTACTGGTGGTGAAGAAGATGGTGTAGATAATTCTGATGTTGATGTTTCTAAATTATACACACAACCAGAAGAAGTAGCTTATGCTTACGAAGAATTAAGTAAAGTAAGCGACCAATTTACAATAGCAGCAGCTTTTGGAAATGTACACGGTGTTTACAAACCAGGAAACGTAAAATTAACTCCAAAAATTCTTAGAAATTCTCAAGAATATATTACTAAAAAATACAATGTAGAACATAACCATATCGACTTTGTATTCCACGGCGGTTCAGGTTCTACGGTTGAAGAAATTAGAGAAGGTATTGGCTACGGTGTAATAAAAATGAATATCGATACAGATATGCAATATGCATTTATGACAGGTATTCGCGATTATATGGGCGATAAAGCAGAGTATTTAAAAACACAAATAGGAAACCCAGAAGGAGCAGATGTACCAAACAAAAAACAATACGACCCTAGAGTATGGTTACGTGCTGGTGAAGTTACATTTGTAAATCGCTTAAAAAAGGCCTTCGAAGATTTAAACAATGTAAATACTTTATAAAAAATTCAATTTATAATTATTAAGAAAAAGACTCTGTGAAAGCAGGGTCTTTTTTCATTTATATATTTTAATAAAAAGTAGGATGGCGTTACCACAAAATTAAAATAAAGGTTTAATTTTGTGGTCAGGCTTTCGGCAGTCGCTTTTATTTAAAAAAATAAAGAGCTTCAACAAATGCCTCAATCCTTAACGCAAAACACAATAATTACAATTAAAAATCTTATTATTGTACAACTAAAATAGCAACATACTATGTCTTGGTTTAAAAGAAAAGATAAAGGAATACAAACCTCAACACAAGAAAAAAAGGACACACCTAAAGGCTTGTGGTATAAATCTCCAACAGGTAAAATTGTTGACACCAAAGAATTAGAACAAAATTTTTACGTAAGCCCAGAAGATGGTTACCATGTAAGAATAGGCAGTAAAGAATATTTCGAAATACTTTTTGACGATAATAAATTTAAAGAACTTGATGTAGATTTAGAATCTAAAGACCCTTTAAAATTTGTCGATACAAAAAAATATCCAGATCGTTTAAAAGCAGCCCAAGAAAAAACCAAATTAAAAGATGCGGTACGTTGTGCCGTAGGAAAATCTAAAGGTAAAAACTTAGTTATTGCCTGTATGGATTTTAGTTTTATTGGTGGTTCTATGGGAAGTGTAGTAGGCGAAAAAATTGCACGAGCAGCTGCACACTCGCTAAAACATAAAATTCCTTTCATGATTATTTCAAAATCTGGAGGCGCACGTATGATGGAAGCAGCATTATCTTTAATGCAATTAGCAAAAACATCGGTAAGGTTAGCACAACTAGCAGATGCTGGCATACCATATATATCGTTATGTACAGATCCAACAACGGGCGGAACAACAGCTTCTTTTGCTATGTTAGGCGATATAAATATTGCTGAACCTAAAGCATTAATAGGATTTGCTGGACCACGAATTGTAAGAGACACCACAGGAAAGGAATTACCAGAAGGTTTCCAAACCTCAGAGTTTTTATTAGAACATGGTTTCTTAGATTTTATAACACAAAGAAAAGAGTTGAAAAACAGAGTAAACCTGTATATAGATTTGATTTTAAATCAACCTTTAAGAGCATAAAAAGAGCGACTAATTAGTCGCTCTTTTCTTTTCAATAGAATCTCTTTCAAATCATTAAAAATCACTATATTTGCCGCTTGAAAGACGAGCTTTCATATACATAAAAATCATTTACAATAATATTAGCATGTATTTAGAGAAAAAAGAAAAAGAAAAGCTTTTTAAAAAGCATGGTAAAAATGCAAAAGACACAGGTTCTGCAGAAGGACAAATTGCATTATTTACTCAAAGAATTAATCACTTAACTGGTCACTTAAAAAACAATCATAAAGATTATAACACTGAGCGTTCGTTAGTAAAACTAGTAGGTAAAAGAAGAAGTTTACTAGATTACTTAACTAAGAAAGATGTTTTAAGATATCGTGCGATAGTTAAAGAATTAGGATTAAGAAAATAAAAAAAAAGAGGCTAAATAGCCTCTTTTTTGTTTTTGCGTTAGGGATTGCAGCGGCATCCTTTTTAAAACTTGAGAATAAATAAACATTGTGAGAACTAAAACTTGGCAGATTGCCACGTCCTTCGTCCTCGCAATGACGTTTTAAAAAGATATAGCGGAAAGCCCGACCTTTAGGTAACGCCCAAATAAAACTCTAGCGTAAGAGTTTAAACTACGTATTAGAAGAAGCTAATTATAGTTTTTCATTGGTCACACACAATAACTACACACAACAACACAACGACCATTGTTTAATTTGATTTGAGCATGATTATGCTTGAATTGCAAGAAAAAATTTATGATTCCAAAAGTTTTTAGAGAGGTCATTGACCTAGGAGACGGTAGAGAAATTTCTATCGAAACCGGAAAATTAGCAAAACAAGCTCATGGTAGCGTTGTTGTGCAATCAGGAAAATGTATGTTATTATGTACAGTTGTTTCCAATTACAAACAAGCAGATTTAGACTTTTTACCTTTAACGGTAGATTACAGAGAAAAATTTGCTGCTGCAGGACGTTATCCTGGAGGTTTCTTTAAAAGAGAAGCTAGACCGAGTGACGGCGAAGTTTTAACGATGCGTTTAGTAGACAGAGTTTTACGTCCGTTATTTCCAAAAGATTATCACAGTGAAACTCAGGTGATGATTCAGTTAATGTCTCATGATGAAGATGTTATGCCAGATGCTATGGCAGCATTTGCAGCTTCTGCTGCTATTCAATTATCAGATTTTCCTTTTGAATGTCCAATCTCTGAAGCTAGAGTTGCTCGTGTAAATGGTGAATTTGTAATCAACCCAAGTAGAGCTCAATTAGCAGAGTCTGACATCGATATGATGATTGGTGCTTCTGCCGATTCTGTAATGATGGTTGAAGGTGAAATGGATGAGATTTCTGAAGAAGAAATGACTGAAGCAATCAAATTTGCTCACGAAGCTATTAAAGTACAATGTGCTGCTCAAGTAAAATTAGCTGAAGCATTTGGTAAAAAAGAAGTTCGTGAATACGAAGGTGAAAGAACTGATAACGATTTAGCAAAGAAAGTGCATGATATGGCATACCATAAAGTATATGCTGTAGCAAAAGCAGGTTCTGCAAAACATGAAAGAAGTGCTGCGTTTTCAGAAATTAAAGAAGACATAAAGGCTACTTTTTCTGAAGAAGAATTAGCAGATTTTGGAGGTTTAGTCTCTAAATATTATAGTAAAGCTGAAAAAGCTGCTATTCGTGATTTAACCTTAAACGAAGGTTTACGTTTAGATGGTCGTAAGACTACAGATATTAGACCTATTTGGTGTGAGGTTGATTACTTACCATCAACACATGGTTCTGCGATATTTACTCGTGGAGAAACTCAGGCTTTAGCAACTGTAACTTTAGGAACATCTAGAGATGCAACAAAAATAGATATGCCATCTTACGAAGGTGAAGAGCGTTTCTATTTACACTATAACTTCCCTCCTTTTTGTACAGGAGAAGCAAGACCTATTAGAGGAACTTCACGTCGTGAAGTAGGACATGGTAATTTAGCACAACGTGCTTTAAAAGGTATGATTCCTGATAGTTGTCCTTATACGGTTCGTATTGTAAGTGAAGTGTTAGAAAGTAATGGTTCATCATCTATGGCAACCGTTTGTTCTGGTACAATGGCGCTTATGGATGCTGGTGTACAAATGACAAAACCTGTTTCGGGTATTGCAATGGGATTAATTTCTGATGCTGATTCTGGAAAATACGCAGTTTTATCTGATATTTTAGGTGATGAAGATCATTTAGGTGATATGGATTTTAAAGTAACTGGTACTGCCGATGGTATTACTGCTTGCCAAATGGATATTAAAGTAAAAGGTCTTTCTTATGAAATTCTTGTTAATGCCTTAAATCAAGCAAAAGATGGTCGTTTACATATTTTAGAAAAAATAACTAATACTATTGCTACACCAAATGCAGATGTAAAAGAGCATTCTCCAAAAATGATTACTAGACGTATTCCTAATGAGTTTATTGGAGCATTAATTGGTCCTGGTGGAAAAGTGATTCAAGAAATGCAAAAAGAAACTGGAACTACTATTGTAATTAATGAAGATCCAGTAACTGAAGAAGGTATTGTTGAAATTCTAGGCGTTGGTAATGAAGGTATTGATGCTGTACAAGCAAAAATAGATTCTATATTATTTAAACCTGAAGTTGGTAGCGTTTACGAAGTTAAAGTTATTAAAATGCTTGATTTTGGAGCTGTTGTAGAATATATGGATGCTCCAGGAAACGAAGTTTTATTACACGTAAGTGAATTAGCTTGGGAACGTACTGAAAATGTATCTGATGTTGTAAACATGGGTGATGTATTTGATGTAAAATACTTTGGTATTGACAAACGTACTCGTAAAGAGAAAGTATCTCGTAAAGCTATTCTACCTAAACCTGAAGGTTTTGTTGAAAGACCTCCAAGAGATAATAATCGTGGTAGAGACAACAGAGGTCGTGATAATCGCGGACGTGATAACAGACGTGACGACAGAAAACCTAGGGAAGATAAAAAAGAAGATTAATTCCTTTCTTATCTTATATATTTTAAAAGCCCAAACAAATTAATTTGTTTGGGCTTTTTTTGTAGTTTTAAAATAAAATATTAATTTATCATTACTATGATCTCAATTACACTAGAGCCATTTATTCATAATTCCAAAAGCTGTATAGCCATTAAATTTCTTTATAACTTTAAAACAAAAGAGTACATAAAAAAATTTAATGGTGTTTATTGGACAAAAACGCATCGCACATTTTATATATATTTTGATGAGGTTAGATTACAAGATATTAAGGCGTATATAAAAAAAGGAGGTTTTAAATTATTAACTAATAATAGCAAAAATATAATTCCTCGCTATAGTAAGGGTACAAAGCTTGAACTTACACAATTAAACAAAGAAAAAACTATTGTATATAAACATTTTTTAGAATTTCTAAAAGGCAAAAGGTTTAGTAAAAGTACCATTGTAGCTTATAGTGGTTTTATACTTGAATTTTTACGATTTACTAATAAAAAACCGGTTGATGATCTTGATGAAAATGATGTTAGACATTACATAGAATGGTCTGTTAAAACACTAAATTATGCAATTAGTACGCACAGACAAATGGTTAGTAGTTTTAAGCATTTTGCATATTTTTACCCAGCATGTTCCATAAATGTAGATAAAATAAACATGCCAAAAAAAGACAAAAAACTACCAATTGTTTTAAGTATTGAAGAAGTGCTGCTACTTTTACAATCAACAAAAAACATGAAACATCGCGTTACAATAGCAATGCTTTATGGTTCAGGGTTAAGAGTTGGAGAAATTATTAATTTAAAACTAAGCGATTTTAACTTTAATAGGAAACAATTGCATATTAAAAACGCAAAGGGTCGTAAAGACAGATATACTACTATTGCAGAAAGTCTTTTTCCATTAATAAAAAACTATTATAACACTTATAAACCTAAAGTTTATTTTATTGAAAACCCAAAAGGAGGAAAGTATAGTCCTGAATCTATTCGAGCCTTTTTAAGACAAAGCACCAAAGCTGCAGAAATTAATAAAAATATTACACCGCACTCACTTCGCCATAGTTATGCAACACACATGCTAGAACAAGGTATAGATATTCGCTATATCCAAGAATTATTAGGTCACTCTAGACCAGAAACCACTATGTTATACACGCATGTTGCTAGAAAAGATTTACAAGAAATAAAAAGTCCTTTAGATAATGTAATAAAAAAATTATCTTTACAGGATAACAGCAACAAAAAAATTATCATATCCTGACTTATTTACGGGATATAAGTAATAAAAGTTACTATATAACGAGTTAGGTAGAATAACCACAAGGGCACGCAAACGAAACATTAAATTTTTTAGGCT
>CAZLXG010000057.1:0-14615 GCA_964563585.1 uncultured Flavobacteriaceae bacterium
TTTATTCAGAACTTGGGTCATTCTCAATTAAAAGAACTAAACCAATTAATAAATTGTCATTTAATTCACCAAAATCTTGTTTAGGAATTTTTGTACTTTAATATCATTACCTCCATTCAATAACTTAACGCAACAAATCTATAAATTTAGATTTGTTGCGTTAAGTTATTGAATGGAGGAATTAAAATTTGTATTTCAACTCAACTAAAAATACACGAGGTAGCGTAAAAACCTGATTAGAGATAATTAAATTATTACGGAAAGAGTTTCTTACTATAATACCATTATTATAGATGTTTCTAAAATTTAGGCTATAAGAAAACTTACTATTTGGTTTAGAGTATCCTAAATATAAATTTTGTAAGGTGTAATTTTGAGCATTATCACTAAAATCATTAACAAAATGTGTAGAGAAGTCAGTTTTAAAAATAAAGTTCTTCAAAAACTTACTATCAAAATTTAGAGATAAAATATTTTCTGTAGAGCGAGAATCTTCATCAGAATTTACTTGATACCCAGTATGTTCATATTTTAAATTCAGTTCTGTTGTTTTATTCAATTTTATAAGCCATCTACTACTTAAGCTATATTCAAAAGAATTTATAATACTTATGTTTTCATTAATGATTTGATTTATTTTAAACCAATCTAAATTTATCCCAAAATCTAAACTCGATTTGCCAAATATTAGCCCAAGTTCTGTATTAAAACTTAGATTGTCTTCAGGTAAATTAAGTATCACAGGTGTATTTAATTGATCTATACCACTTTGGATAATACTGTTGTTTTTTACTGGATTATTAATACTATAATCTATTGAAGCATCAATAAAATAGTCGTCAATATGTTTATAGTTACTATAATATAAGCTGAAATTATGCGAGCGTTCATCTGTGAGGTTCGGATTTCCTTGCATAATCGAGTTAAATCCTGTTAGTTTTAAATTTTCTAAGTAGCTCAAATCATTTAAGTACCTATTGGTGAAATCATAGCCAAAATCTAAATCTATATCGTCATCTATCTTATAATTGATATCGAATTTTGGTTCAACAAAAAAATTAAAATCTTCAACTTGAGCGCGTTTGAATCTGTAGTAATGTGGTTTAGCTTCTAAGATGAATTCAAATTTTCCTGATTTAGATTTTATTCCAAAACCAAAATTTAAATCAGAAAGTGTTAAAGGGTTATTATTACTAATTTCAGGAAAATCTATAGTAGAATTATCCGTTAAAACCTGACTTATATCATTACTTAACCTAGAGTTTTTATAATTATATCCAACATTATAAAATAAATGAAAATATCTGCTTGCAAGCCAATAATCTTTTAAAAGGAAATTAAACTTTTGGGAACTAAAATCATTCTTCTGTTTTATTTGATAATCTGATGCTTCCGTTAGCGGTAAAAATTCTTCTAAAAAAATAGCACTGCTAGACCAATTATCTGTAGAATTAGAATTGGTAATGCTGTGATACAAAGCCAAACCCATAGTATGCTTATCATTAAGTTTGAAATAACCTTCTAAATTGTGTGAAAAACTATCACTTTTGCCATCTATAGTTGTGGTAAATTGATTTGTATTTTCTGAATCTGATAAGGATTTCTTTGTGTAATCTGAATCATTAAATAAATAATTGATATTATAAATCCATTTTTGAGCAGCACTTGGGTTATAATCAAATTTTAGGTTAAATAGTACAGAACTATTATCCGTATCTCCTAAATCGTTTCTAGTTTCTAAAATAGGTTCATCCCCTAAATACTCTCTTATGGAAGCTGATTTGTTTACTATATCATTGTTTGAATAAATAGTAAAGCCAGCTACATTAAATTTATCATTAATTTCATCCTGAAAATTTAAAGCTGAAAACCTTGTGGTAGATTTGTATCGCTCTCCATTATTTGAAGCAAAAGACATTAAATTATTAGACAAATTGCTTCCCCTAAATAAATTGCTAGAGCCACCAACTAACCGTGATAAATCACCAAAACTTATGCTACTGTTATTAAAATTATTAATATCGCCAATAAAACTAATATTAGATTTAGGGTTGTACTTAAATAAAGCAGTATGCAAACTATAAAATTCATCAAAAGCAACACCTGTGCCTGCTTCTATATCTCCAAAGGCAAAATCTTTTTTATCTTCTTTTAAAACTACATTTAAAGCCAAATCTTCATTGTCTGCTAAATTTCTTAATAATTCAGACTCTTTATAGTCGGAGATAACTTCAATTTTAGCCATAACATCTGCAGGTATATTTTCAATGGCTAATTTAGTACTGCCACCAAAAAACAGCTTACCTTCAACCAACAATTTAGTTACTGTTTTACCTTGTACTTTAATGATATTGTCTTCTACTTTTATGCCAGGTAGTTTAGCAAGAACATCTTTCATCTTAAATTCATTACCATTGGTAAAGGCTTCTAAATTATAGGTAATTGTATCCTTATTTTTTTCAATAGGTTGGTACTTATAATCTATGACAACTTCATCTAAGCTTTCATTTTTTGTATATAGCTGAAAGTTATAATCAGAAGTGTTTTCTAAAAAAAGAATGGCTTTGTTTATTGAGCTATAGCCTAGGTGTGAAATGCTTAGGTCGTACGAAACCCCTTTAATTAATTGAAGTGTATAGGAACCATCAATATCTGAAATGGAGTATTTTATTTTGGCTTTTTCTTGTTTAGGTTTAGCAATTAAAGTTACATTTGTTAGCGGCTGTTGTAAACTATCAGTTACTCTACCTCTAATACTTATAGTATTATTTTGTGCAAAAACAATAGAACTAAATATTATAAAGCAGTAAGCTATTAAGTTTTTAAAATTCATTGGTTTTGGGTAACATTATCAAAATACACTAATGTTTATCTCGCCAACGTTTTTCATCTTTAGCAGCCAATGTTTCAAACTCTTCTTCTGTAATGCGTTTCTTTTTTTTTAGCTTAGGCATTTCATTTTCCTTACTTTCTTCACCATCATCATAAAACTCTATTTTTTTAACGCCATAAGTGAAGTTTTTCCCTTGTAACTCTATAATCAAACCAGGTAAATTACCATAACCTGCTGGGCCAAATTTATAAGGTAGTTGTGGTGTGTACCATGCTGTAAAATTATGCTTAAACACTTTACCTTTAGGATTGGTAGTGGTGTAAAATGTAGTGGCTTTAAAGCATAAGTAGTCTCCAATCATTTTGGTTTCATCCAGTAATTCCCATTCATGATAGGATCGCGATACTAAAAATTTCCCGAAAGCTTCTTGCAATTCTTCTGTTATGTAATTCTTTGTTTGTTGCATAATTCTTCCATAATATTTTACGTCAGTCAAAGCAAAGATAACAGCTCTATTATCAGAGAATAACTTTTTTTCTAAATAAAAAAAAGATATAGAATCATTTAAAACTAAAGAGAAATCAATTTCTGAAGCTATGGCTTCTGTTTCATCAGCTCTTCCAGGAAAATACTCCTCTAAAATCTTAGACGTTTTTTGATTTCTATCGATATCTATCGTTACACCGTAAGTAACTTTTGCGTCTGCGTATTGTTCTTTCGTTTGCGAGAAAACTGTAATGCATATTAGTAAACAAAGTAAATTTAATGCTTTTGTAATCATAATTTATAATTAAAAAAAGAGATTGATTTAAGAAATAAAACAACCTCTTTAATAGTTTAAAAACTTAATAAATTAAGCCCATGGAAATGGCCAGATATGATCCCTACATTCTCTAACAAAAGTTCTTCTCTCTCGTCTTGCGTCTCTGTGGCTCATAGCATTAGGCCCAGAGGTTAACTGATCGTAAAGATTATTCCCTTGTTCGCCACAACTATTAGCATCTTCAAAAATTTCTTTTTTTAAGTCACTATTTTCAGATTCTAAAAAATTGTTCATTACAATTTCTTTTTCACCTGTAGCATTTGTTACAATTTCAGTAGAATTGTTCACTACAATTTCTTTTTTCTCTGTGGCGTTTGCCATAAGTGCAATACTAAATAATGCAATGCATAATAATTTTTTCATACGTGTAACTATTTATTGATTAATACTTACGCAATAAATAAATAAATAAGCAAATAAGCAAATAAGCAAGAGAAATCAAGATTTTTTATAAAAAAATTCATACAACTTTAATTTTTTGAGCTTTATTGTAATAGCCTTAAGAGCAGCTATATTTTTAGATTATTTTCGTAATTCATACTTTGATTCAATACACGAACAATTAAAACATTAATATCTGTAGCTAAATAAAAAATAGTATGGGATTTATAAGAAAACCTTTTTAATGATAGTATAAATTCTGATGCATCACGTCCAAGAGTAGCATTATCAGCCAATATTTGAAACAGCGTATGCATTCCTAATAAATACGCTTGGGCATGTTTTAATCCAAATATTTCGATACCATATTCATACATTATGGTAAGATCAATTTCTGCTTTTCTAGATACTTTATAAACGCCCATCAGCTCGCATACGTTTTTCTACTTCTTTCATAATATCTGGAACGGATTTATCACTTATACCACTTTCCATACCTTCAGTTATTGCTGCTTTTAGTGCTGAAAATTTAGCGTTTTTTGCTTGATCTTGTCTAACTAAATCGCGAAGATATTCACTATCATTAGTAAATTCTCCAATTGTAATTCGTGACTTTATCCACTTGTCTTGCTTTTCTGTAAATGTTATTGTTTTTCTAATTGTAGACATATTCTAATTTTGGTTTAATAATCATACTATTGGTGTAATATAGCGTATTTTACTAAATATTACAAAATTAAAGTATTCAAATTTATATATCTAGTAATTATTCCTATTCCACACACATTTCACTACGCTCCTATCGTCGTTTCGTAAAAAGCGGGTTTATTCACAAGGTTTCTATTGTTTTAGAAGAGTTCATGCATTTCGTACCTCGATGTCATTAACATTGTAGAGGCAGTTTTTAGAAAAAATAAGGAAAAATAATAATTTCTGTTTAGCTATATTTCTGGCTATTTAAGTTAAAATTCAATCAAAATAAATCTCTTAATTAAAATCTTTAAATTTTATTATGTATATTTGTTAACCAAATGGTTAAACCATATAGTTTATTATGAGAAAAGCGAAAGATGTAGATACAGAAAAACAAATACTTGATGCTGCGAAGAAAGTGTTTCAAATTAAGGGTATGAGTGGTGCTCGTATGCAAGAAATAGCAGATAAAGCAAAAATAAACAAAGCGATGCTTCATTATTATTACAGAAGCAAAGAATTACTTTTTGAAGCTGTTTTTACAAATGCGTTTTCATTATTAGCACCACAATTAAATGCCATTTTAAATGATGATTCATCAATTGAAGAAAAAGTTAAAAATTTTACAAGTAACTATATTTCATTTATAATCAAACATCCTTATTTGCCTGCTTTTATAATTCAGGAATTGAATAGGAATCCAAAGTTTATTCTAAAAATGAAAGAACAAAAAGGATTTCCAAATATTGATAAATTCAAAAAACAAGTGAAGCTAGAAGTTGAACAAGGCATATTAAAACCAATTAAAGCAGAACAATTATTTATTAATATTTTGTCTTTAAATATTTTCCCTTTTGTAGCAACACCTTTAATAAAAGTATTTACAAATATTGAAAATGCAACCTTTAAACAATTAATGAATGACAGAAAAACAGAAGTTTCCAATTTTATAATCAATTCAATAAAGGCTTAATTATGAACAAAACAATCACATTCATTATTCTACTTTTTGCTACAAGTATATTTTCGCAAGAACAAATCACGTTAAATGACTGTTACCAATTGTTAACTACTAATTTTCCATTAGTTAAACAAAATGCTTTATTAGAATCACAAAACACATTAGAGAAAAATACGATTAAAGCAGCAAACTTACCAGAAATAAACATTTCTGCGCAAGCAACTTATCAATCTGATGTAATTGAAATTCCTATTCAAAATGCAGGAATTACGCCATTAAATAAGAATCAATACCGTACAACTATTTATGTTAATCAACTTATTTATGGTGGTGGAATTATTGATGCCTCTTTAAATGCAAAATCTGTCGATTTAAAAACCAAACAAAAACAAGTTGAAGTAAATATATATCAACTAAAAAAACAAGTTAATCAATTGTACTTCTCTGTTTTATTAACGCAAGATAAAAAGGACTTATTAATTGAAAAAAAGACCCTTTTAAATTCAAAATTAAAAGAAATAAAATCTGGAATTAAGAATGGAGTATTGCTACCTACTTCAGATAAAATAATAGAAGTAGAATTACTTAAAGTAAGTCAACATTTTTCTGAAATTGAATTAAATAAAGCATCATTAATTAAAACATTATCTTCATTAATTGGGAAAGACATTAACCGCAATTCAAGTTTTGAAAACACAATAATTATTACTGAATTTAATACTGAAATTTCACGTCCAGAATTAGAGTTATTTCAACTTAAGAAAGAACAGATTGAAACATCAGAAAATTTAATTTCTAAAGAAAACTCACCCAAACTTATTGGCTTTGCAAATGGTGGTTATGGTAATCCTGGTCTTAATATGTTAGACAATTCATTTCAATCCTTTTATACAGTTGGTATTAAACTTAATTGGAAAATTTTAGATTGGAATGCAAACAAAATGAAACGAGAATCACTAATAATTAATAAAGACATTATTGATACTGAAGCAGAAATATTCAAGCTAAATACCAATATTGAATTAGAACAACAACAGTCAGAAATACAAAAACTAGAAGGCTTTATTGCATCTGATTTAGATATTATTCAATTGAGAAAAGACGTATTAAAATCGTCTGCATCACAATTAAAAAATGGTGTTATCACATCGTCATCTTATATTACAGAATTAACAAATTTATATGAAGATGAAAATATGTTGAGCACACACAAAATTCAATTACAACTTGCAAAAGCAAACTATAACATTACAAAAGGAAAGTAAAATGAAGTATTTAAATAATATTCTAATTATTATCATCATGACCTCTATGTTTTTTTCGTGCAACAAAGGGACTAACAGAGCAGATGGTTATGGGAATTTTGAAGCGACAGAAGTAACAGTTTCAGCAGAAAACAATGGAAAACTAATCCTATTTAACGCTAAAGAAGGCGAAACCTTAGCAAAAGGTCTTTTTGTTGGTCTTATTGATACGATTCCATTGAGTTTAAAGCGTGAACAATTAGTGAATTCTAAAACAGTAATTACATCAAAATCTAGAGGTGTTTTATCTCAAATTAATGTGTTAAATGCACAACTTAAAACAGCTAAAACCAATAAAAATAGAGCAGAAAATTTATTTAATGACAATGCAGGAACACAAAAACAGTTAGATGATGCAACTGGACACATTGATGTTATAAAACAACAAATTAGAAGTATAGAATCGCAAAATGCTCCTGTAGTTAATGAGTTAAAAAGTATTGATATTCAAATATTACAAATTGAAGATCAAATTCAAAAAAATAAAATTATAAACCCTGTAAAAGGCACTATTTTAGTACAATATGCTGAAGAGAGTGAAATTACTACTTTCGGGAAACCTCTTTATAAAATTGCCGATTTAAGCACGATGCAATTACGAGTATATGTTAGTGAAGCACAACTTTCAGGAATTAAAATCGGTCAAGATGTTACCGTTAAAATAGATGCTCAAAAAACAATGAAAAGCTATAATGGAACAATTATTTGGATTGCTTCTGAAGCTGAATTCACACCAAAAATAATCCAAACAAAAGAAGAACGTGTTGCTTTAGTCTATGCTGTGAAAATTGATGTAATAAACGATGGCAGCCTAAAAATTGGAATGCCTGCAGAAATGTGGATTTCTAGTGAAGAATAATCCTTTACAAATTCTAAATAAAGTAGTAATTAAAACTAAAACAATGAGCAAAAAAACAATTCTATTTCTAAGTGTAATCACGCTATTTATTAGCTGTAATTCAAACAAAAAGGAAGCAATAGACATAAGAACTATAAAAATTGAAGGTGTTAGTTTAGATAACACCAATTTGTGGGAAGCAAATATAGAAACTACAGAAGGCATAAAAAAAATGCAGAACATAATGCTCACCTTTTCTGAAAATGAAGATGTAACAGCTTATGCATCTCTGAAAGACGAATTAGAAGCAGAATTCACAAATATTTTTCAAAAGTGTACTATGAAAGGGGAAGCACATAACCAATTACACAATTATTTGAAACCTATGATTGACATTTTTGAAGGGTTAGCATCTTCAGATTTAAAAAGATGCAAATCTAATTTTAATACCATGGAAAATCATTTAGCAGGTTATGCTAATTATTTTAAATAAGAAGAAACAATAAAAAGTGAGTATCTCAATACAACATATAAGTAAAAATTTTAAAGATATAGTAGCCTTAAAAGATGTTTCTTTTAAAGTTAAAAAGGGCGAATTATTTGGTCTTATAGGTCCAGATGGCGCAGGAAAAACAACACTTTTTAGAATCCTAACAACACTTTTAATTGCTAATGAAGGACAAGCTACAATTGCCGGTTTTGATGCAGTTAAAGACTACAAGAAAATAAGGAATAGTGTTGGTTATATGCCAGGAAAATTTTCGCTATATCAAGACTTAACAGTCGAAGAGAATTTAGAATTTTTTGCTACAATTTTTGGAACTACCATTGAAGAAAACTACGGATTAATTGAAGATATTTATATACAAATAGAACCTTTTAAAAAACGTAGAGCAGGAAAGTTATCTGGCGGAATGAAACAAAAACTAGCCTTGTGTTGTGCTTTAATTCACAAACCAAAAGTCTTGTTTTTAGATGAGCCTACTACTGGTGTTGATCCCGTTTCTAGAAAAGAATTTTGGGAGATGCTAAAACGATTACAGCAAAAAGGAATTACCATTTTAGTATCGACACCATATATGGACGAAGCAGCTTTATGTGATCGCATTGCACTTATTCAAGACGGTGAAATATTAGAGATTGATTCTCCTGAAAATATTGTAAAACATTTTTCGAAAAAATTGTATAACGTGAGTGCCAATAAAATGTATGAACTTATAGAAAGCTTAAAGAATTATGAGCATCAACATAGTGTTTATCCATTTGGTGAATTTGTGCATTATACAGATAAAAGAAAAGATTTTAACCCAAAAAAATTACAGCAATATTTAGAAACTAACAATCTCAATAATATCACAATAGAAATAACAGAACCAACCATAGAAGACACTTTTATGGAGTTGGCTAGATAAAACTTGTTACCTAAAATGAAAGAAACAAACGTCATAGAAGTTGAAGCTTTAACCAAAAAATTTGGTGATTTCACAGCTGTAAACAGTATTACATTTGACGTAAAGCAAGGTGAAATTTTTGGTTTTCTAGGAGCAAATGGCGCAGGAAAAACTACAGCTATGAAAATGCTTATTGGCATCTCCTCTCCTACTTCTGGAAATGCGAAAGTTGCTGGTTTTGATGTGTACAAAGAATCAGAAGATATTAAAAAAAATATTGGCTATATGAGTCAGAAATTTGCTTTGTATGACGATTTAACGGTTAAAGAAAATATTACATTTTATGGAGGGATTTATGGTTTATCCAGAACAGTAATTAAAGAAAAACGATCTCAATTAATTGACGAATTGAGTTTGCATGAAGTTACAAATGAACTCGTAAGTTCCTTACCATTAGGTTGGAAACAAAAATTAGCGTTTTCGGTTGCATTATTACACGATCCTAAAATTATTTTTTTAGATGAACCAACAGGTGGTGTTGATCCAATTACAAGACGACAGTTTTGGGAAATGATTTATAAAACAGCAAACACAGGCACAACCGTTTTTGTAACCACACATTATATGGACGAAGCCGAATATTGCGATCGTGTTTCCATAATGGTGAACGGAAAAATTGAAGCTTTAAACACACCAAAAAAGCTCAAAGAACAATTTAAGGTTGATAGTATGAACGATGTGTTTTTAAAACTAGCAAGAGGGTGAAGCGATTTATAGGTTTTATAAAAAAGGAATTTTATCACATATTAAGAGATAGACGCTCGTTGTTTATTCTCTTCGGAATGCCTATTGCTCAAATTATGTTATTTGGTTTTGCTATTACCAACGAAATTAACAATGTTGATATTGCCATTTTAGATCATTCAAAAGATGCAACAACACAAGAAATTATCAATAAAATTTCAGCTTCAAAATATTTTAGTATTCAGCAATTTATTGAACGTGAATCAGATATAGAAACCGTTTTTAAAAAAGGAACAGTAAAGGCTGTTTTAAATTTTGAGAAGGACTTTAGCAAAAAACTCATTAAAGAAAACACGGCAACTATTCAAATTATTACAGATGCTACAGATCCAAACACAGCAAATACTATAACTAACTTTGTAAATTCTATTCTACAAAAATACCAACAAGAATTAAACAAAAACATTACCATTGTGTATCAAATTATGCCACAAACACGCATGGTTTATAATCCAGAATTAAAAAGTGTTTTTATGTTTGTTCCAGGCGTAATGACTATTATTTTGATGCTTGTTTCAGCAATGATGACCTCTATTTCTATAACTAGAGAAAAGGAATTAGGTACTATGGAAATACTTTTAGTTTCTCCATTAAAACCATTTCAAGTAATTATTGGTAAGGTAGTTCCTTATATATTTTTATCAGTAATTAACGCAATCGTCATTATTGTATTAAGCATTTTCGTTTTTAAAATGCCCGTTCAAGGAAGTCTACTTTTATTAGGATTAGAAAGTGTATTGTTTATTATTAATGCTTTGTCTTTAGGTATATTAATTTCAACGATATCCAAAACACAGCAATCTGCTATGATGATTTCATTAATGGGATTAATGCTTCCTGTAATTATATTATCTGGTTTTATTTTCCCAATCTCAAGTATGCCTTTGCCATTGCAAATAATTAGTAACATTATTCCTGCAAAATGGTTTATTATCATTTTAAAAAGCATCATGCTTAAAGGCGTTGGTATCACATTTATTTGGAAAGAAACTTTAATTTTAATAGGAATGACGCTATTTTTTATAGGGTTAAGTGTGAAAAAATATAAAATTAGATTGGAATAAAATGAAAACCATTGGTTACATCATACAGAAGGAATTCAAACAAATCTTTAGAAATAAAGGAATGCTTCCTATTATTTTTATTTTACCATTACTGCAATTGATAATCCTATCAAACGCAGCAACTTTCGAAATTAAAAATATTAAATTCTCATATATTGATAACGATTATTCTTCAATGTCAAGAGCATTAATTAAAAAATTTGATGCGTCTACGTATTTTAATGTTATTTCTGATTTTCCTTCGGAAACAATAGCTAATTACGCCATGTTAAAAGGTAACGTGGATGTTATTTTAAACATTCCTCAGCATTTTGAAAAAGACTTACAAAAAGAAAAATATGCCAATTTAGCTATTACAATTAATGCTATTGATGGTGCAGCTGCTGGTGTCGAAAATGTGTATATCAATCAAATTATTCAGCAGTTTAATAAAAATGTTCGTATTGAATTAATGCAACCTCAAGAGGCAAAATTCAAACTACAAAGTATAACAAGTATTCCTTCGTTTTGGTATAATAAAACATTGAATTATAAAACGTATATGGTTCCTGGCATTTTAGTATTATTGGTAACTATGATTACACTTTTCCTTTCTGGAATGAATATAGTACGAGAAAAGGAAATTGGTACTTTAGAACAAATAAACGTAACTCCAATTAAAAAACACCAATTTATTATTGGCAAACTATTTCCATTTTGGGTAATTGGCATTGCGATTTTAACCATTGGTCTTATTATAGCAAAACTCGTATTCAACGTGCCAATGCTAGGTAATGTTGCTGTAATGTATATATATACGTCTATTTATATATTGGTTATTTTAGGAATGGGATTTCTTATTTCAAACTTTACCGATACGCAGCAACAAGCCATGTTTATTGCGTGGTTTTTTGTAGTGATATTTATTTTAATGAGTGGTCTTTTTACACCAATTGAAAGTATGCCAAAATGGGCACAAACACTTACAGAGTTTAATCCTATAAAATACTTTGTAGAAGTTATGCGCATGGTAATGCTCAAAGGTTCTTCACTTACAGATATTTTACCACAACTTCAAAAAACACTGCTTTATGCTATTGTTATGAATGGTTTGGCAGTTTGGAGTTACAAAAAAACGAATTGATTTTATAAATTCCCATTCCGCATACATTTCTCTTCTGTCCTATCGTCGCTTCAGGTGAAGAGTATTCCATTGTGTTTTTAAAGTAACATATTCCTTTTAAGCATTTTCTAATGTACGCTTCGATTTTCTATAGGTATAATTAGGATATATGGTACGTTTGGCAAAACGATTAAGCTTATTGCTATTAATCATTTTAATATATACTTGTTTTGTGACACCAAAATACTCATAAGTTGTTCCGTCTAGAAAAGTAACCTCTAGCAATAACCCTTTATGAACATAATCTGCAATACCAGAATTAGTAATGGTTTCTGTATAATCGCCTAAGTTAGACGCTATTGTTTCTGGTGCAATACTCACAAGAAAATGGTAACCATCAATAATCTTTCGGCTATTTATCTCTGCTTCTTCCTGCAAAGCGTCTCCGTTTTGAAATTTGTCTGGATGCCATTCTTTAACTAAATTACGGTAACTCCTTTTTAAAGTCTTTAATTCGACTTCATTTTTCACTCCAAAGAGCTTCTTGTATTCATTTATGCGCTTCATAACAAATTTTTATTTGAAGGCGCAAAAATACGTGTTAATATCAAATGAATTACATATTATATGTAATAATATATATGCCAGTAAAATATTGATTACAAAACAGTTACGCGCACTTTTTTCTTTTTTAATCGTGTATTGTTTAATTTTTCTACCAATTCATCAGCCAATGTTAGAGGAATAGCAACAAAAGCACAATCCTGTTTTAGTTCAATTGTTCCTAATTGGTCATTATTAATTCCGCCTTGTTTAAAAAATAAACCTGCAATATCTCCTTTAGAGATTTTGTCTTTTCGTCCACCAGAAATAAATAAGGTTTCCCAAAATTGTGGTTTATGAGGTGCTTTTTTAGAAATATTAATTCCTTTAACATTTTTAATAAATTCTGGCAAAAGTTGGCTTTCCCATTTCAATATATAAGCAGTTCCTTTTGCATTAACTCTTGCGGTTCTCCCGTTTCTATGAATAAATTCTTCTTCATGTCGAGGTAATTCATAATGAATAATATATTTCATTTCTGGAATATCTATACCTCTAGCAGCTAAATCTGTCGCTATTAGTAGTTGAGAAGTTCCGTTTCTAAATTTAATTAAAGCACGTTCTCTATCTTTTTGCTCCATCCCACCAGAAAAACAAGCATGACTAATTTTATTTCGCTTTAAAAAGCGACTTACTTCATTAATACTATCTCTTAAATTACAGAAAATAATTCCAGATTCATTGCCAATATACTGTACCAATTCTAACAACGTTTTCAATTTATTTTTATCTGGAGAAACCACAGTTTTAATGGCTAATTTTGAAACCGTTTTTTCTTTTAAGTAATCGATTATATATGGCTTGTCTAATCTTACAAAACCTGGAACTTTAACAGCCTGAGTAGCAGAAGTTAGTATGCGCTTATTTATACTAGGTATTTGACCAATAATAGCTTTCATTTCTTCTTCAAAACCATCTTCTAAAGACTTGTCAAACTCATCTAATATAAGTATTTTAATACTTGCTTTAGAGAAGCGGTTACTATTAAAATGGTCTAATATTCTGCCTGGAGTTCCTATTAAAATTGCAGGCGTATGTTTAATTTCAATTTTGTCTTTAGACATGGCTCTGCCACCATAAACCGCATTTACTTTATAACCAGAACCCATAGAACGAATAACTTGCTCAATTTGAATGGCTAATTCTCTTGAAGGCACCAATATTAATGCTTGTAGCTCTTTAGATTCAGGGTTTAAGGATTTTAATAGTGGTAATGAAAAAGCCAATGTTTTTCCTGTTCCTGTTGGCGATAATATAATGGTATTTGTTGTTGTTTCAATTACAGAAACAGCTTCTTCTTGCATCGAATTTAAAGCATGAATATTTAATTTTGTTAAAATATCCTGTTGGTTTTTAATGCTATTTGCCATAATAATTATTTCTTTTTAGACGCTTCGGATTTCAAGTTTTCTGTACCAGATTGTGTTAAGTAGTTTGCTAATATTTTATCTACTAACTCTTCTTTTGTTAAATGATGAAATATCGTTTTTATTTTCGATTTAAAATCTTCTGAAACATCACGATTAGGTTTAGTCTTGAATATTTTTTTAGCCCATAATAGGCCATTATTTTCTTCAATACTTCGTGAATCTGCCTTTTTTAAAGGTTTGAAAACAATGCCTAATTCATTTTCAAAATCGTTAATATCTTCAACTTCTTCTTTTTGAATAATGGTTAACGATAAGCCCTTCGCTCCTGCTCTAGCCGTTCGCCCGCTTCTGTGTACATAGGCATCATAAGTATCTGGTAAATGATAATTAACAACGTATGAAACTTCTTTTACATCAATACCACGAGCTGCTAAATCGGTAGCAACTA
>CAZLXG010000058.1:0-14451 GCA_964563585.1 uncultured Flavobacteriaceae bacterium
TTCTTTACTCACTAAAAAGTAAGCATCCATTTCATCAATTTTAAAAGTAGTTACCCCTAGTTCTTTTACTTGAAGAAATATTGAATTTAAAATATCTTTATTATTTAAAGCAACATCATCAGAAACCTGACCTTCAACAATACCCCATCTTTCAACAATAAAATTAAATACAGGATCTTTTATTTGAGTATTTGAACCTCCTATAGTTAATGTTGAATTTAAAAGTTCTCCATCAATAATTCCGTTACTAGAGAACTTAATAGTACCATTAATAATTTCACCACCTTCATATTCAATTGTTACACTATCTGGTAGAATAATTGTTTGACCTTGTAAATCTAAAATACAATTAATTACAATTGTTGAGTTAGGCTGTATATTATCTAATGTAAATTCACATGGCAACGTACTGTCTACCTCTTCTGTCTCTTCTTCTTCGGTTTCTTCTTCCGTTTCTTCTTCTTCGTTTGTGTCTTCTGTATCTTCTGTATCTTCATCAACAACTTCTACAGCTGGTTCTATAAATAATTCTTCGTTATTACATGATAAAAAAGTTATCATAAAAATAAAAACGAAATACATGGGTTTAATTAGTGTCTTCATAAAATCTAGAATTTGGGGGAATTAATAATTTGTATTCAATAATAAAAACAAATAATAAATAATCGTTAAAATGATTTGTTTTTTCGATAAAATGCAATATGCTTTTTTAAACATCGTTGAAATGGTTAAAAAACCAGATTAAATGTATTTTATTGTGTTTGTGTTTCGAAATATTATATCCCCATATACGAATGAATTTTAATTTTAGATTTTATCAATTATTTTGAAACTCAAAAATAGAATGAAAAAACAAAAAAAATAACTGTTGTTAATAAGTATTGATAAGTTTAAGTTCCTTATTTTCAACAATATAAACATGTAACTATATGGCATTAGTTATAAACTAGAAAAAATAGCATTAAGTATATTTAAATTATATTATTAAATGAAAACAACAACTTTTTTTGCAATTCAACTTAATTATATAACCTTTATATTAATTTAAGTTAAGTTTGCTATAACATTTAAAATAAACTATTCCTTAAGTCTAAATATTAAATGCTTTTTAATTCATTTGAGTTTCTTCTTTTTTTTCCAATAATGATTATTGGATTTTATATAATTCCACATAAATATAGGTGGCTATGGCTTTTATTAGGTAGTTACTATTTTTATATGGCTCACGAATTTGAATTAGTTATTCTTTTATTCATATCAACTTGTGTTGATTATTATTGCGGGCTAAAAATCCCAAATTCAACTAAAAAGTTAAAAAAAATTTACTTACTATTAAGTATACTTGTTAATATTGGCATACTGTTTTCTTTTAAGTATTTATCTTTCTTCACATCATCAATTCAGGGAATATTTGAGTTTTTTGGACTAAGTATCTCTAAAACTGAAAACTTTGGGTCTTATAACTTTAATCAAATTTTAATTCCTGTTGGTATAAGTTTTTACACATTTCAAACATTAAGTTATACTATTGATGTGTATAGAGGTAAAATTGAACCCGAAAAACATTTCGGCTTTTTTGCACTCTATGTATCGTTTTTTCCTCAATTAGTTGCTGGTCCTATTGAACGCGCTTCTAGGTTAATTCCCCAATTAAGAAAAAAGGTGACTATTGATATTTTAAATATAAAAAAGGGATTAGTAATGATGGCTTGGGGCTTTTTTTTAAAAGTTGTAGTCGCAGATAGATTTGGTATATATGTTGATGCTGCTTTTGCAGACCCAGAAGGTGCTCATGGGCTACCTCTTTTTATAGGTTCGTTTTTATTTGCCTTTCAAATATATTATGATTTTTCTGCATATACCTCAATAGCAATTGGTGCTGCTAAAACAATAGGTGTTGATTTAATGCAAAACTTTAACAAACCATACTTTGCAACATCAATTACAGATTTTTGGAAGCGTTGGCATATATCACTTATGGAATGGCTTAAAGATTACATTTTCATCCCATTAGGGGGCTCAAAAGGCTCTAAAATTAAAGTAGTTACTAATGTTTTTATACTCTTCTTTGTAGTTGGTTTGTGGCATGGTGCTAATTGGACGTTTATAATATGGGGCTTAATAAATGCATTGTTACTTGTAATAGAATTCAGTACGAACGGAATAAGAAAACAAATTTTCAAAACCCTAAGGCTTCCGGAATTTGTTATAAATTTTTTAGGATGGTGTTCTTTAGTTGTCTGTTTATCAATCCCTTTAATATTTTTCAGGTCTGCTTCAATTAATGATGCCATATTTTATTTTAAAAACATGTTTAACATAACTAGCTTACATGTTAATATATTAAATAATTATTTTGAGTTTACTCTATGTTTTATTTTATTAATTATAGTGCAAACAATTCATTATTTTAAAGGGAATGATAAAATATATGAGTTAGTAATCAATAAGTCTATTTACCACAGATGGTCTATTTATATTAGTTATATTTTAGTAATTATATTATTTGCAATAAATAGACAAAACACATTTATATATTTTCAGTTTTAAGATGGTTTTAAAAAAATTTATATTAAAATTTTTATTATTTGTACTTGCCTTTATTGGAATTTATTTATTTTCTGTTAATAAACTTTCAAAAGGCTATGTAGATTCTTATTATAATAAATTCACCCAAGAAGCTGGAAGTTTAATTATTGGTATTTCAAGAGCAAATCAAGCAATTTCACCATCAATTATAGAAAAAGAAATGGTAAATATAAATATTGATAAACCCATTGTTAATTTTGCAGTTAACAGTTATCAGTCTCCTTATGGTGAAGTTTATTTTAATGCTATAAAAGCTAAACTTAAAAAAAAATCTAATCAGGGTCTTTTTATTCTTTCGGTTACACCCGGTAATTTTACAGCACAATCATTAGAAAAAGAAGATATTTTAAAAATTGATAAAAAAACAATGATTGGGAAAATTAGTCATTATTCATCAAGACCAAATTATGACTATATTATAAACAATTATTCAGAACCATTATATAATTTATTTTATCCATTAAATTGGAAACATCAAATATCTCATACGGATGGTTGGAATGAAGTTAAGCTTGAATATGGGCAACAAAAAATATCTGATAACGATATTTTAGCATGGAAAGCCCAAACTTTAAAAAAAAATGAAAAAAGAGCAAAATCTGATACAATTTCTATTTATAGAATTAATCATTTCATAAATTTAATAAAATACTTGAAAAATAAAGGAAATGTATTTATTGTTAGATTACCAAGTGATATAGATATGATTAACCTTGAGAATGAAAAATGGAGCTCTTTCAATTTAGAAATGAGCAATATTGCCAAAACCAATAATGTTCCTTTTTTAAATTATACACAACAATTAAATGAATACAAAACATATGATGGTTCTCATTTAGAATCTGAGAGTGCAAAAAAATTCACAAAAGTTCTGAGTGATGACATAAAGTCATTTTTATTAAAAAAATAATTAGAAATGAAAAATAATCCTTATTTAAAAACCACTTTTAAAACTACTTGGTTAAATCATTTTAATAATGGTAAAGAGGATTTAGATTTCAGTTTTATTGACACTTTAACTTTTATAAAGCATAATAAACGACCTGTATATTTCAATACGGGCACAACCAATACTAAAGGAATTACATATAAGCTATCAAACACTATTTTAAACGATATTTTAAATAATGTTTTTATAATTTATGATGTGCCCGATTTTAATAATAATAAAAATGGTAGTAATAATAAATTAGGTGTTTACAAAATCAAGCAATATCCTGGTTATATATGCGACTTAAAAAGCTATAACAGCTTAAAAGAATACATGGCTAAAGTGATAAGTAGAAAAAGTAGGTATAAATTTAATAGCTATAAAAGAAAACTGGAAACAGCACATAATATACATTATAAAATGTATATAGATGATATAACTACAGAAACGTATAAAGTCATTTTTTTGCACTTTAATCGTCTTTTAAAAAAGCGTTTTTTTAATAAAAAGATAGTTAACAATAATTTAAATCCAGATGAATGGGATTTTTATAAAGATGTTACATTACCTATGATGCAAAATAAGGAAGCAGGTTTATTTGTGGTTTATGATAATGAGAAGCCAATAGCTATATCTCTACTTAATTTTTCAAACAATAAAATGTTAGATGTAATTAGAGTTTTTGATATTGATTATTCTAAATTTAGATTAGGCAGTGTTAGTATCATGAAGCAAATAGAATGGTGTTTTGAAAATAATTTTGATGAATTAGATTTTTCTAAAGGTTATTTTGAATATAAAAAAAGATGGGCAAACAAACCATACTGGTTTAACTACCATATTTACTTTGATGAAAACTCATTTAAAGCAAAAAAAACAGCCAAGTTTTACAAGATTTTTTTTGCTTTTAAACTCTATCTTAGAGAAAAACATCTCACCAACTTTATACATCAAATAAGCTTTTTATTACACAAAAAGAAATATGCCGAATAAATATTGAGTAAATTCAGCCATAACAAGATAACCTAGTTTAAGAGATGCTTAGCAAACTTTTTTCTTTTCAAAATGAACGTTTAATTTTTAATCTTTTTTTAGAAAATAAAATAAGCTCATTTTATACATCAAATGTTTTAAACTACCTCACAAAAACAAGTTTTAAAACTAATAATACTCTTTCTACTAATTATAATAAAGTATATGTGGTAAAAGATATTCCCGATTATTTAAACTTTACTTTACAAAAAACTAACCCACACACTTCATTTAAAAAAGTGAAACAATATGAAGGATTTTTAATTAATCTAATCAATTATGAAAATGTTGAAGATTATATAAGTAAAAAATTAAATTCGCGAAATAGAAAAAACTTAAACTCAAAAAAAAATAAACTTTATAAAAACCACACTATTTCATCTCATATTTTTTTTGGAGAAATTAGCAAAAGTGATTACAACAGTACTTTTGAAACCTTTTACAAACTATTAAAAAACAGATTTAACGAAAAAAGAACACACAATAGATATTTAAATAATTGGAAGGAATTACAAGAATCAACATTTCAAAAAATTTTAAATAAGCAAGCCTCACTACATATTATTTATGATGATTTAAAGCCCATAAGCATTACATTAAATTTTCATAACGGTGATGTAGTTTTTAGTCATATACAAACCTATAATATAGATTATTCAAAATATAACATGGGAGATATTAGTATGTTAAATCATTTAGAATGGTTATTAAATAATAATATTCCCGTATTTGATTTATCTATGGGTAAAACCTATTATAAAGAAAAATGGTGCAACCATAAATACACCTTTATTTATCACATTTTTTATAACAAAAAATCTATATTATCAAAAATATGTGCACAAATCATTTTACAAGAATTAACACTTGTTCAGTTTTTAAGAGATAAAAATATTATTGGGTCATTAATTAATTTCGATAAATTTCTTTATAGCTATAAAAGTAAAGTTGCAAAATAATTATTGAATGCTAAAAAAAATAAAACCCGTAAATTTAGATGTATTAAGCACTTTTCTTGAAAGAAATACACCTCTACCTATTTACCATAAATTAGTAAATACAATTACTGGTACGATTTATAAAAGCATAAAACAAGTTACGAACTATAATAGTAATTTATATTGCATTTACGACTTCCCAAATTATTTAAAAGGCCATATAAATAAAAAGGGGTGGAAAGCAAAAAACATAGATACTTACAAAGGCTCTTTAATTTTATTAAAAGAATATAACAATACTGAAGATTATTTAAAGCATAAGTTTAGCAATGGCAGAAGGTCTAAATTTAGAACTTATAAAAAAAGGTTAGAAACTTGTTTTAATATTGAATACAAAACCTATTTTGGTGAAATAGCAAAAGATGAGTACGAATCACTTTTTGAAGCATTTCATGAAATGACTAGAAAACGATTTTTAGAAAAAAAATTACAGAATTACGATTTGTCTCGTTGGAATGTTTATCATGAAATTGCATACCCACTTATTAATAATAAAGAAGCTGTTTTGTTTGTTATTTTTAATAATAAAAAACCTATAAGTATTTGTTTAAACTTTGTGAGAAATAAAACTATTTATGGCTACTTAAGAACCTATGACATTGATTATTCTAAATTTTACATTGGGTTTACCGATTTTATAAATCAACTGCATTGGTGCTATGATAACAAAATTGAGGTATTCGATTTGTTAAAAGGTAGTTATCCTTATAAAATGCAATTAATAGATATGCAATACAATTTTCAAATGCATGTAGTGTATAATACTAATTCGTTATTAACAATTATATCTGCAAACATAATTATTGCAAAAACTAAAAGTTTTTATTTTTTAGTAAAGGTTTTAAAAAAACTAAATGCTAATGTGTTGTATTATAAATTTATAAATTATAAATACCAAAATAAAGAGTTGAGTAAAATTGAAGATGAGCATCAAAATATTATTATTAATAATGATGTTAAAACAACATTGCCTGAAGAATTCGAAGAAATAAACTTAAGTAATGAATCTTTTAGTTTTTTAAAAAGATTTATATATAATTTTTTATATGCAAATCAAGATTCAATAAATAATATTAAGCTATTCAAGTATAAAAATGAGGTAAAATCATTTCTTATAAAAGGAGAAAAAAATGCCCAAAAAATAACGTTTCAATAATAATATAGTAGAAATCGAAAAATGCTAAAAAAAATAACACCAGAAAATTATAATGTTCTAAACTCTTTTCTTGAGAGAAAAAAGGCATTTCCTGTTTACAACAATATAGTAAATACTATTTCTGGTAAAACTATTTACAATAATAAAGAATCAAAAACTGAAAATAATAGTAACCTGTATTGCATTTACGATTTTCCTAATTATTTAAAAGGAAGCATTACTAGCAAATACTGGAAAGCAAAAACTATAAATACATATAAAGGCTCACTAATTCTTTTAAAAAATTATACTAATACCCAAAATTATTTAAAAAGTAAATTTAATACACCCAAAAGATTTAGAATTTACCAAGAAAAACTAGAAGCGTGTTTTAATATAGAATACAAAAGCTATTATGGTAATATTTCAAAAAAAAATTATGATTATCTATTTGAGATATTTCATGAAATGTTAAAAAAACGGTTTTTAGAAAAGAAAATGAAAAATCATGATTTATCGCGTTGGAATGTTTACCATGAAATCGCTTACCCGCAAATAAACAGCAAAGAAGCCGTTTTATTTGTTATATATAGTGATGGCATTCCTGTTAGTTTTTACTTAAATTTATTAAGCAACAAAACCATTTATGGCTATGTAAAAACTTATGATATTGATTATTCAAAATTTTCTATTGGCATTATAAATTTCATACAACAACTACGTTGGTGCTTTGATAATGAAATTGAAGTTTACGATTTATTAAAAGGGAATTACCCATATAAAAACAAATTAATTGATACCGATTTTTATTATCAAAAACATGTAATTTATAATTCGAAATCGCTATTAGCCACTTTTTTAGCAAATGTAATAATAGTAAAAACTCAAACTTTTTATAGTATTGTAAATATTCTTAAAAAGTTAAATATAGATGTAGTATATCACAAAATTTTAGACTTTATTTATAAAGACAAAATTGAAAATGACTTGCAAAATATTATAATTTTAAATAATATAGAAATTACTACAAAGGATAAATTATTAGAAGTTAATATAAATGATAAATCTTTAAGCTTCTTAAAAAGAATCGTTTATACTTTTCTATATCATAATAAAGAATCATTAAGTACAGTAAAGCTATTTAAGTTTAAAAACGAGTTAAATACTTATCTCATAAAAGGTAAAAAACAAACACAAAAAATAACGTTTCAATAATTTTGACTAAAATTAAAAACATAACATTTTTAAAAACTTTCCTTTTTGATAATAGCTTACCTCCTATTTTCAAAAAAGTTAGTACTAATAATGAAGTTATTTTTGAAACTAAAATGAATTCAGGCTTAAATTTAAAAAATCAAGTATTAAAAGTTAAAGATGTACCAGGCTATTTAGATTTTAAAACTATTAAACATTCCAATAAAACCATTATTAATAAAGTAAAAACTTTAAAAGGACATTTAGTTGAACTTGATACTTTCAATAATATTTCTGACTATTTAAAACACAATTTCGGTTCAAAAAGCAGATCAAATTTAAGACGCTACCAAAATAGATTAGAAAACTGTTTCAATATTAAATACGTATCCTATTTTGGAGCAATAGAAAAAAAGAAATACAACACATTATTTATTGCTTTAAGAGCTTTATTAATTAGAAGGTTTAATGAAAAGCAAGAAGCTAATTATGAATTACAGCACCTTGATGAATTTCATGATATTGTGTACGATTTAATATTGAATAAAAAGGCTAGTTTATTTGTTATATATGATGATGAAAAACCCATAAGCATCAGAATAAATATGTTTAAAAACAATCTATCATACTATATTATAAGCGGTTATGATATTGATTATTCAAAATTTCATTTAGGTTCTATTGATATGCTAAAAAATATAGAATGGTGTATTAATAATAATTTTAAAGTGTACGACCTTTTAAAGGGTTATGATTATTACAAAACAAAATGGGCAACAAAGTCTCATTATTACTATACTTATATTACTTACAATAATAGTTCATTGTCAGGAAAATACACATACATTAAAGAAGCCGTTAAATACAAATTTTATGAGGTATTTAAAAAGTATAACATCATTTCAAAATACAAGAACATTAAAAAATCTATTTTTGGGATTAAAAATAACTTTAGAGAAAAAAAAATATCAGCAAGTATTTTAGATTTTGATAAAAAAATTACTAGCAAACTTATTGTGGTAGATATTAAAAAAAATAGCAATTATGCCTTTTTAAAAAAACCCATTTACGACTTTCTTTTTTTAAACAATGTACCTCTAAATAATATTACTATAAGTAAGTTAGTAGAAAATTCAAATAAATTCAAAATTAAGACTAAAAATAAATGCCATTTATTAATAATAGATAATTAAAATAGGTGTTTAAATTTTACAAATGATAGGAAACAAAAAACATATAAAACACAGTTTTTTTTTAGATCTTTTTTTTAAGGATAAGTGCTTCCCTCATTTTTATAAAAAAATAACAAATACATTTCTAAATAGTGATGTATATAATTGTTCTAATTCAAATCTTAATATAAATTACTCCACTTACACAGTTTATGATATTCCTAATTATTTAGTAACAGAATTTATTGATAGCACTTCTTTAAAAATATTAACCACTCAACTTTATCCTGGTTATATTATTGATTTAACGTGTTTTAATAACCTTGAAGATTACCTAAATAATCATTTGGGCAGACCACGAAAATCTCAATTAAAACGGTATAAAAAACGATTAGATTTATGTATTAATCCTACTTATAAAAAATTTTATGGAGATATTTCAAAAGATGAATACCATCTACTTTTTAATCAGTTAAAAACTATAACTAAGCATCGTTTTAATCAAAAGGAAGAATTGAATTTTGAGTTACCCTTTTTGGAATTATATGAAGACATAATGTACACTCTAATACGAAACAAAAAGGCCTGTATATTTGCAATTTACGATAAAAAGAAACCCATAAACATTACTCTAAATTTTATTGACGACGAAACTATTTTTCATTGGAATAGTTGTTATGATATTGATTATCAAATGTTTAATTTAGGACATATTAATATGATTAATCATTTAGAATGGGCATTTAAAAATGGTTTTAAATTATTTGATATGAGCCGTGGTGACTTTCATCATAAAAGAAAATATATAAACAAAAATTACATCTATAACCAGCAAATTATCTATAATGCAAAATCGTTTTCTGCATCAATTATTGCTCATTTAACTGTGCAAAAACTAAAAACGCGATATGCCTTAATTAAAATTCTAAAAAAAACTAATTTGCATTTATGGTATGGTAAATATGCGAAGTTTAAATATCTGAAAGTTCAATCTGGTAAAGAAAAAGTTGTTCAAAAAGAAATTAAAGTTGATTTTGATATTTTAGAAATACCAGAAATAAAAAAACTTAAACAAATAGATTTGTTAAAAAATGAAAATACTTTTTTAGTTAAACCATTTAATTACTTCTTGTATAAAAATCAAGAATTTGTTGATAATGTAAAAATATACGTTGACAAAAATGACAATAAAATCTATTATTTTAAAGGCATTAAAAAGCATCAAAAAGTAATTATTACAAACTAGGTTTAATGAGTGAAAAAAATAAAATAACTATTTTTCCAATATTATTTAGAAGTAGTAATATTCAAAAACTATATAAAAGTATAGAATATTTCAACTTAAAAGTAATTCATAACCATTTTGATAACAGTTATGAAAGCAGCATTTATTCACATCGATTAATTCCTGAATATTTTAATTTAAATTTACAAGACAATTCATTTAAAACTAAAGTTATACCAGAATATAATTGGGGATACTCTATTTTACTAAACAATCAAGATTCAATTGAAGCATTTATGAAGCGTCAGTTTAATTCAAAAAAAAGAAATATTTTTACAAGGTATGTAAGGCGTTTAGAAACTTGTTTTAATATTGAGTATAAAATGTTTTACGGTAAAATATCAAAAACAGATTATAATTTCGTCATGCAGTCATTATACAACATGATAATAAATAGGTTTGAAGAGCGAAATGAATTGCACAAGAACTTGCATGAATGGGATGAATTACTACAAAACACTCAGCAAGAAATCATAAATAAAAAAGCGTCATTATTTGTAATATATAACAAGAATGTACCTATAGAAATTTCGTTAAACTACCATTTTGATAAAATTTTGTTTAGCTATATATCTTCTTTCGATATTGATTATTCTAAATTCGGCTTGGGGCATGTAGAAATTTACAAGCAAATAGAATGGTGTGCAAATAATGGCTATCTACTTTTTGAAATGGGTGTTGGCGGAATGGATTATAAGCGTAGATGGAGTAATAATATATATCGATACATGCATTATGTGGTTTATAAAAATATATCAATTAAAATACAGTTATTAATAATTAAAATACAGTTTAAAGAATATTTAAAATCAAAAAAGTTAAATGAGGTTTTACCAAAGTTAAAAAGCTTAATTATAAAAAAACATAAAAAAACAACAAGAGTAACACTTTCGGAAATTAAGCATAATGATGGTTTAAATAAAAGTGATTTTGTTGAAATTGATTTTGTTACCAAACCTTATGATTTTTTAAAGAAATACAAAAATGATTTTTTATACTCTACAAGAAATCATGAAAAAGAAATTACCGTTTATGCAAATTCAAATAAAAATTCTTTTTTATTACAAGGAAAAAACAACCATCAAATAGTTTCTTTTACTAAACAAAATGCCCATTTAATTAAATAATAACTGGAAGAACAAACTGTTTATCCTAAAACCTAGCATTAGAAAGAAAATATAAATTGAAAACTAATTACTTTAATATATTTGCTGCTAGACATTAACAGGTTGTTTACAATCACTTTATATTAAAATACGACTATCATTTTGATTGTCTATAAGTTGGCAATAAATTCTATGCAGGATATAAAAATTACTTCTTTAACTAGAAAAATGCTTGAGGATGCTATTAAGCACAATTTATATTGGGGTGAAGGCACTAAAGTTGTACCTTTTTCTAAGAATAAAGCAATATGGCTACTTGAAAATGAACGTATTAAAAATGACGACGTTTGTGCTATTTTAGGCTATGAAAAAAATGAATTGATATCATTTATATACATGGTTCCAGATTATATACAAACAAATGAAGGCAGACAAAAAATATACTGGAGTAATAGATGGTGGGTGCATGACAAATATAAGAATTCCGTTTTATCTGCATATACCAAAAAAATATCATTAGATACTGTAAAAGAACAAGTTCTAATAAAATACGTAGGTGCAGAAACTTTAGAATATTACAGGAAACAATCATTTACTAAGTTCGGGAAAAGAAAGAAATATATTTTTGTTTTTAGTTTGGATTACAATCTAATTATTGGCAAGATGAAGGCATTAAAACCTTTAACTCCGCTACTAAAACTAATTACGCAATTTTCTCGTTTTTTAATAACGTCTATTAACATACTAAAAATCTCTTTAAGTAATAAAAATGTAGCTTTTAAACATATTAAATCAATTAATGATAGTACTTGGGATTTCATTGAAAAAGAGTGCAGAAATGATTTAATACCAAAATCAAAAACATATATAAATTGGCAAATTGACAATACGCAATATGTTGAAATAAATAACTCTAATATAACTTCTTATAAATGCTTAGTAAGTAGTATTTCATATAAAATATATAACGAAAATCTTTTAGTATTAAAAGAAAATAAAATAGTTGGATTTATTTCTGCTCTTATTAGAGGAGATGAGTTTGTATTACGTTATTTTTTACCAAAGGAAAATTATTACAATCATTGCCTTGATGCGTTAATGCTTAATTTTATTAAGTCAAAATGCACCTATATACTTACAGATAATGAAGATTTAGGTAAAGAAATTCAAAAGAAGTTTACATTTATATATGCTAATAAGAAAGAGCAGTTTTCTTTAGCACACAATAGTGTTAAACACGACTTTACAAACTTACAAATTAGTGAACAAGATGGTCATTTTGCTTAAATTATAAACTAATGAATTTTATATATAATCTTAAGAAATCTTTAAAAGAAAATAGTTCTAAAAATGCATTATGTATTGATGAAAAATTTTACACTTATAAAGATTTATCAAATGCTATTAATAAAACAAGGCTTTATATTCAAAAAAACATAAAGCCTGAAGAAAAGCTATTTGGTTTAGTTGCAAATGATGATTTAGAAACTTATGCATCAATTTTTGCGTTATGGTTTGAGAATAAGGCACACATCCCCATTAATCCGATTGCACCAATTGATAGAAATTTAAAAATATTTAAATCAACAAATATTAATACTGTACTAGATTCTTCTAAAAATTCTGATTTTAGTGACTCTTATAACGTTTTTTGTACAACAAAAATTGATTCTAATATAGAAGATTACAAATTAAAAGAAGCTTCTTTTTTAGCTAATGAAATTGCATATATTTTATTTACAAGTGGCAGTACAGGTAATCCAAAAGGCATACCTATAAGCTTTAAAAACTTAAATGCACTTTTAAGTGCCTTAAATAGTGATGATGAATACAAATTAAATAGCTCGGACAAATGTCTACAAATGTATGATCTTACTTTTGACGCTTCACTTACAGCATTTATGCCAGCATTTTTAGCAGGAGCATGTAGTTATACTATATCAAGTAATTCTATAAAATATTTTCAAGTTTTCAAATTGCTCCTAAAACATGAATTAACTGTTATTAAAATGGTACCTACAATAATTAATTATCTTCGCCCTTACTTCTCTGAAATAATGGCAATAAATGTTAGATATTGTGTTTTTGGTGGTGGTAAATTGAATGAAGATATAGTTAAAGAATGGATAAAGTGTATTCCTAATAGTAAACTATATAACCATTATGGTCCAACAGAATGTACCGTTTGTAGCACTTATTACAATTACAAAATTAATGATTATAATAAGTCTTATAATGGAGTTCTTTCAATCGGGAAACCTATAAAAGGAATTGAGTTTGTAATTATAAATGATTTAAAGGAAAAAGTTGAGCAAGGCGTTCAAGGTGAACTGTGCTTATCTGGAGACCAACTAACAACTGGGTATTGGAACAATGATAAATTAAATAAACAATCCTTTTTTAATACGACTAATAATGAAGGGTTAACCAAAAGGTTTTATAGAACAGGAGATATTTGTTACCTAAATGAAGATGGAAATCTTATGTATGTAGAAAGAAAAGATTTTCAAGTAAAAATAAGAGGTTTTAGAGTTGAACTTGGTGAAATTGAATACCATATTAGAAATGTTATTGATAACAATATTAGTGTAATTGATATAGATAGTGAAAACGGAAATAATGAAATTGCGTTAGTAATTGAAGGTAAAAAAATAGATACAAATAGTATATTTGAACATTTGCGAAATAGGATTCCAAATTATATGGTACCAACAAAAACATTTTTTGTTTCAAAACTTCCACATAATAATAATGGTAAACTTGACAGAAAACAATTAAGAAAAATAATAAAAAAAGATGACTAAAGAAGACATATTAAATAAAGTAACCGATTCTTTTACAAAAATATTAGGACATACTAATTTTGACCTTAAAGACGATACCACAGCCCATGATGTAGATGGGTGGGAATCAATTACTCATATGCTAATAATTACAGATATTGAAAATGAGTTTGATATAAAATTTAAACTCATGGACTTAATGAATATGGATAATGTAGGTGATTTA
>CAZLXG010000059.1:0-13912 GCA_964563585.1 uncultured Flavobacteriaceae bacterium
TATCAATCTGTTCAGACGAATCAGCTAGCTTTTTATTAATCGAACTCAGGTTATGTAGTCTATTTAGCTGAATTTGTTACTGCCATATTTGGTGTAATTGTAGTGCTTATTTTATTCAAAAAAATAAGATGTAAATAGAGAAGCAAGCGATTATTTTGGGTTTTCGGTTGCAATAAGTGGTGATAATGCAATAGTTGGATCATACCAAGAAGATGAAGATGGAGCAAATACTTTAAATAGTGTAGGTTCAGCCTATATTTTTGATGCCAACGAACAAGTACATTAAGTATTGTTGAAAGTAATTTTGGTACTGTTTTAAAAGCATATCCAAATCCTACAAATGGAGATATTAATATCAATTTAGGAGAAACTTATAATCAAATTCATATTTCTATTACTAATATTTTAGGACAAGAAATTCAAATTCAAAAACACCATTCTTCAAATAAAATTAAGCTTATTCTAAATGAAAAAGCAGGTGTTTATTTCGTCAATGTTTCTACAAAAGAAGGAAAATCAGCAGTAATAAAAGTGCTTAAAAAGTAATACAAGCAAATAAATTTAAGGGTATCCCCTGATTTTTTATAAATCAAGGAATGCCCTTAGTTTTTTAATTATAAGTGATTCTACCTTGCAATCATAAAATAATTAAAAACAAGTATTATGAAAAACCTTTACCTATTAGTGCTTTTATTTATTCTTTCAGTAAAATTAAACGCACAAAACAACGCTTTACACTTTGACGGAACTACAGATTACGTGTCTTTAGCAACACCACTATTACCAACAGCCTCGGCAAATGATGCTTGGACGGTTGAAATAAGAATGCAAACAGTTTCTACAGTAGAGAATGTATTGTTGTCGCAATACATAACTAGTGGTACGAATAGGTCTACTTTTAGAATTACCAATACAGGAAAAATTAGTTATTGGAAAGAAACATTAGGAACTATTGTAGAAACACCATTATCATATAACGATGGGCAATGGCATCATTTAGCCTTGGTAAAAGAGGGTTCTGGAGTAAATCAAGTTCATTTATATATGGATGGCGTACTAATTGTTAGTGGTACAGATACACTTCCTATGAGTACTGAAAACACAGAAATTGGAAGAAAAAATAATACTGCAATATGGTACCAAAAAAGACATTATCTTGGAAAACTAGACGAAGTACGTGTTTGGAATATCGCAAGAATACAAGCCGAAATAGATGCAAATAAAGACACTGAACTTGTAGGAACAGAAACAGGATTAACATCATATTATAACTTTAACCAAGGAGTTGCCAATGCAGATAATACAGGAGTAGCCACACTTACAGATAGTACATCAAATGCTAATGATGGTACGTTAGATAGTTTTTCTTTAGATGGTACAACTTCAAATTGGGTAGGGCAATATCCACAAAATAATACCTGCGTAACTTCAACAAATATCACGGTGTCTAATACCATATTAACACAAAGTATTGAAGATGTCGTTTTTTCGTCAATGACAAATGAAACGCTATGTGCAGATCCAAACCCACAAAATTATTACGATCTTTGGTATGATTTTACATTGGCGAGCGATACTAACGTATATATTTATGGAAACAATCAATCTTACAATCGTTTTGTATTATACGATGCTTGTTTGGGTACAGAAATTGTTTGTTTTAGTAATAAAAAATTACTACAATTACAAGCAGGAATCAATTATAAACTACGTGTTTTTAGAGAAGAAAGTGCAAGATTATATGGTAATAAAGAGTTTACCATTCAGTCTTTTGACCAACCTACAAATGATGCTTGTGTTGATGCTGAAAGCATTACACTTACCGAAACACTAACAACTCATAATTTTGACCTTAGAGGTGCAACACCAGATACCGAAGCAAGTTGTACTGCTGCAGGAACGTATTATGATGTTTGGTATGATTTTACAATGCCAGCAACGCCAAGTAACCTATACCTAAAAGGGCGACAATATGGAGGAAATAAATATGCAATTTACGATACTTGTGGTGGTACAGAAGTGGCTTGTTTTAATGCTGCAACAACATCTTATGGTAGTGAAATACTTACCAATTTAACAGCAGGAGCAACGTATAAATTACGTGTATATCGTACCGAAGCACATACTGGAAATCCATCTGGTTTAGTTCATAACAAATTTGAAATAAGAACTTATCCTAAAATAGGCAACACGACTTGTGCAACTGCTACGAATATAACGGTTACAACATCAAACACCAATATTGCTACTAATTTTGGTGGTGCAAACTTGTTAGAAAACGAAGTGCGTTGTGGTTCTACGGATGATTATTACGATGCTTGGTACACGTTTACAATGCCAGTATCTGGTAATTTAACTATTTCTTCAAGCGCAAGCAGTTGGAATAAATATGAGTTGTTTGATGCTTGTGCTGGTACATCTATTACTTGCTTAAGTGGTAATGCGACCATACAGAATTTGGTTGCAGGTACAACTTATAAATTGCGAATTTCTAGAGAAGAAACTAATGTGAAATGGAATCCAAGTGGTGACAATACTTTTACATTAAAAGCACTTGCCATTGCCAATAATGACACTTGTGCAAATGCCGAAAATATAGCAGTAAGTGAAACAGAAAACACGGTAAATTTCGAAATCATAAGCGCACAACTAAATACAGAAGAAGGTTGTAGTGGCTCAGCAACACAAAGTTATGCAGATATTTGGTATAATTTTACCATGCCATCTTTTGATGGAGGAAGTATAACACAAGGAAATGTACTTATAGACGGAATTGCATCTTACAATAAGTTTGCAATTTATGATGCGTGTGGTGGAACAGAAATAGATTGTTTTGAAGACTCTAAAATAATAGAAAACTTAACAAGTGGTACAAATTATAAAATAAGAGTATATAGAACTGCAGCACAATATACAAGTTCGTTTTATAAATCGTTTACAATTAAAGCCTTTGCAGATGTACAAAATGATGACTGTGTAAGTTCAGAAAATATTGCAGTAACAACAACAGCAACAACCATTAATTTTGAATTAGGAGGAGCGGCATCCAATTTAGAAACTATTTGTGGTATAGAAAACACCTATGTTGATGTTTGGTACGATTTTACAGTGCCAGAAGCAGGTAATATTCAAATTACAACTTCAACTACATATAATAGGTTTGAATTGCTTGATGCTTGTGCAGGAACACAAATAGGTTGTTTTACAGGAGGAAATGCATCTTTTAATAATTTAGCGTCAGGAACCAATTATAAACTACGTGTTTTTAGAAGACAAATCAATAATCAAGGTTCGGGAGCAAATTTTCAAATATCATTTCAATCTACATTAGGAGTTGATGATTTTGACCTTTCTAATAAGGTAAATATTTATCCAAATCCTGCGAGTGGTGTTATTAATATTAATTCTCAAATTGAGATTGATACTGTAGAATTATATGATTTGATTGGTAAAAAAGTATTGACAAGTAATCAAATAGAAATAAGTATAAAACATTTAAAAACAGGAATCTATCTTTTAAAAATAACAACGAATAAAGGACAACTTGTAAAGCGAATAGTAATTAAATAATACTATATCAAATGTATCCAGAATTATATCAAATAGAGTTTTATCACTTTTTTGGTTTGTATAAAACGACCATATATACATATGCAACATGTATTGTTATAGGAACATTACTAGCAGCAATATATGCCAAGCGAACTGCAAAAAAAGAATTAGGAGTAACGATAACCAATAATTTAATATACCTAGTATTTATTGCCGGTTTTATAGGCGGAAAATTATTTTTTTTCTTAGAAAATCCAATTTCTTTTTTAGAAAACCCTAATACGTTAAAAGAAATATTTTCTGGAGGATTTGTTTTTTATGGATCATTTGTAACTATTATTCCAATGGTAATTTGGTATCTAAAAAAGTATAAAATTCCGATACTACCAATGTTGGATATTTTAGCAATAACAACATTAATTGTACATGCAATTGGTAGGTTAGGTTGTTTTACAGCAGGTTGTTGTTATGGGTCTACAACTAACAGTGTTTTTGGCTTAGTATTTCCAACAACATTAGGTCAAAAAGTACATCCAACACAATTGTATGAATTTATCACATTATTTATCATACTACTTTTTTTATTGCAGTTTAAAAAACGACAACTTTTTAATGGACAAACATTCCTACTATACATTAATTTTTATGCAATAAGTAGAATAATACTAGAATTTTTTAGAGGTGACACAAGAGGTTTTATTATCGATGGATTGTTATCTCACTCACAAGGTATTGCATTATGCTTAATAGGCATATCTATATATTATTACGATAAATTAAACAAATTAAAAATCATGAAATTTTCAAAAAACAAAAACAAACAAAAAAGTAACAAAATTCTTATCACGACTGTATTGCCACTCTTACTATTGCTTTTAGCAATTGATTTTATAGGTTCAGGATGTTTTGTAAACCCTGAGTCAATAGGATATGACCTATATGTAGATAACGATGAAGATGGCTTTGGAGATGCAAGTGCAGATGCGGTTTTAAGTAGTGATGTAGAGGAAGAATATTTAGACGGTTATGTAGATAATAATGATGATTGCAATGATTCAGATGCTAATATCAATCCTGATGCTGCTGACATACCAGACAATGGTATAGATGAAAATTGTGATGGAGTCGATGAAGTCAGCGATGGTGGAGGATCTTAATGTCTATTTAAGTCTAAACAATATAATACACCAAAAACCATGAAAAAAACACCAAACACCAAACACGTTTTATTTAAGAGAAATAGTATCTTAGGGTTTATTTTATTCTTTTTGACGTTAACAATTACCGCCCAACAAGGCATTAACTACAAAGCCATAATTAAAGACAATGCAGGCGATGTAGTTGCAAATGATCTAATAGTAGTACTTTAAAGGGTGCAGTACAAACCAATGTATATACGAACCTTTTTACCAACTACAACTACAACTGCTAACGGACTCATTATATTAAATATAGGAGAAGGTACAGTAGTTTCTGGAGATTTTGCAACCATAGATTGGGGAAGTGACGACCATTTTTTAAACGTACAGATAAACACAGGAGCAGGATTAATAGATATGTGAGCTACTGCATTTAGTACAGTACCTTATGCAATGCACGTTAAAACTGCTGAAAATGTAACAGGTTTAAATACATCAGGCACTTTGGCTGATAGAGGTTTTTACTTTGTAGTTCATAAAAAATAACTCATAAAAAAAGCAGTACCTTTAACCAACTAAAAATCAAGATGTTTTGAAAAAAATAATTTCTATACTATTCTTTCTTTTTATTAGTGTTCATTTATTTGGGCAAAAAGATACTATTCAAATTAATAGATTATTACAAGAAGCAAGTAAAGTAACTATTGATAATTCTCAAAAAGGAGATTCTTTATATCAAGAAGTTGTAACACTTGCAATAAAAAATAAGTATCCAAAAGGAAAGTATTATGCCTTGCGCGAACTTGCTTTTATACATTATAAAAATAGTGAATATAAAAAAGCAGTGCGCTATTTTGAAGAAGCATTAGAAAATGAAAACTTTGTAAAAGACAGGAATCACGTTGGTCAAACCTATTTTAAATTAGGAACCTCAAATCTCTTTTTAGGAGAACATCTTAATACTACCAAAGCTTATTTAAAAACTATCGACCTTTTTGAAGAAACCAAAGATACTGCCAATCTTATAAAGGTATATGATAATTTTGGTGTTTTGTATGGTAATATGGATAATTACAAAAAGGCAGAAGAATATAAAATTAAAACCATAGCCTTAGCAAGAAAAATTAAAGACACTTTTTTGATTGCATCTGGTTCTTTAAATTTAGGTGTGATATATGCGAAAACTAACCGTTTAGATGACGCATACGAGCAATATATGATTGTAAAATCATTATCAAAATCGCTAAAAAGTGATCGAATCAATCATCATCTGTATAAAAATATAGCTCGATATTATTCTGAAAAAGAAGATATGAATGCTTGTTTAGAAAATGCACTTATTGCTGATAAATATTTAAGATATTCTAAAAATAAAGTCGAAAAAGCCTATTTCGAAGCTTTTTTAGGAACTATTTATCAGGAATTAAAAATATATAATAAAGCAGAAAAGCATTTGTTAAATTCTTTAAATTTATCAGAAGAAATTGAAAGTGAAACATTACAATTAAATAGTTTAAATCCTTTAGCTGAAATTTTCGCATCTAAAAAAGATTATAAAAAAGCATATAATTATGCTAAAAAATATTATCAATTAAGCGAAAAAACGAGAAGTGAAAGTAATAATAAAATAGTTACTGAATTAGATACAAAATACCAAACCGAAAAGAAAGACAAAGAAATCATCCAACAGCAATTAGCATTAGAACAAAAAGACAAAGAAATCCAAAAAAAGAAAATACAGAATAATTATATGATAGGAATTGCATCTTTTTTATTGCTATCCTCAATATTTACTTGGTTTTTATTTCAGCAACGACAAAAACGTAAAAACCAAGAAATAGTAACTTTAAAAAGAGAACATCAAATAAAGTCACTAGAGATTTTGATAGAAGGTGAAGAAAAAGAGCGTTTACGTATTGCCAAAGAATTACATGATGGTGTAAATGGAGATTTGTCAGCAATTAAATACAAACTCACCTCTATGCAAGAAATGAGTAATAAAATCATCAACGAAGCCGTTGAGATGATAGATAAATCGTGTAAGCAAGTACGTGCTATTTCACATAATTTAATTCCGCCATCGTTAGAGAGTTTTAATGTAGTAGAGGCTACTGAAACTTTTTGTCAGAATATGAATGAGATTCATTCGCCAAAAATTAATTTTCAGCATATTGGTGAAACTCCAAAAATAAACAAAAAAGACGAAATTAATATCTTTAGAATTATTCAAGAATTGGTAACAAATAGCATCAAACATGCTGCTGCTTCTGAAATAGATGTGCAGTTGAGTTGTAGAGAAAAGCAGGTTCAAATTACAGTAGAAGATAATGGTAAAGGATTTGATAAAAATACAGTTAAAAATGACGGAATAGGATTAGGAAACATACAGTCAAGAATAGACTACTTAAAAGCAACGATGGATTTATTATCAAATGATAAAGGAACATCATACACTATAGAAATTGATACAAATAAAAATGACAACTAAATTAGCCATAACAGATGATCATGAAATGGTGCTGAAAGGCATCTCATCAATGCTCGAAAATACACGAGAAATAAAAGTTGTTGCGTTGTATAATAATGCTAAGGAAACATTGGAAAACATACAAAAAGACACTCCAGATGTTTTGTTGTTAGATATTAATTTGCCAGATATTAATGGTATAGATTTGAGTAAGAAATTACTAAAACAAAATCCTGAATTAAAAATTATTGCACTTACTAACTACGAAGATACTTCTTTTGTAAAACGAATGCTTAAAAACGGAGTGCATGGATATTTACTTAAAAATACGGACAGAAAAGAACTTGCCGAAGCTTTAAAAACAGTATTGTCGGGTGATATATTCTTACAAAAAGATATTCGGAAAAAACTGTTAAATCAGCAGCCAACATCAAAGACTAATAATAATGGTTTAATTCCTAAATTAACTAGAAGAGAGCACGATGTTCTTGTCGCAATTTCTGAAGAGTTAACTACAAAACAAATATCAGAAAAACTATTTATAAGTCCTAAAACTGTAGAAACGCATCGCATGAATATTAGGAGTAAACTTGGAGCGAAAAATAGTGTTGGTATTATTAAAATTGCCATTGAAAAACAATTATTATAATATTTCATCTTAACTTTGCAACCCAATAAAAATTAGATGGATACTATTTATATAGAATATGCTTTTAAAGTATCACCCAAAGAACCTGCAACCGAAATTTTGATTGCCGAATTGGGTTATGCTAGTTTTGAAAGTTTTGTAGAAACCGAAGAAGGCGTTACTGCTTACATTCAAAAAGAAGAATGGAATGCTTCAATTTTAGATGATATTCAAATTTTGAATTCTGATGAGTTCGAAATCACATATACCTTTGAAGATATAGAACAAGTAAATTGGAATGCAGAATGGGAAAAGAATTTTAACCCAATAATTATAGATGATTTATGTTCGGTTCGTGCGCCTTTTCATGAAAAACCAAATACTCGATACGACATAATTATTGAGCCAAAAATGAGTTTTGGAACAGGACATCATGAAACTACACACATGATGATTCAGCATATATTAAAAAATGATTTCAATAATAAAGCGGTTTTAGATATAGGGTGTGGTACAGGTGTTTTGGCAATTTTAGCAGAACAAAAAGGAGCACAGCCATTAGATGCTATAGATTACGATAATTGGTGCTATTTAAATAGTTTAGAAAATATTGAACGCAATAATTGTAGCCATATTACAGTTTTAGAAGGAGACGCAAGTTTACTTCAAGGTAAAAAGTATGACATCGTAATTGCTAATATTAATAGAAATATTTTACTAAATGATATCGGTATCTATGCAAACTGTTTAAATAAGAATGGTATGTTGTTTTTAAGTGGGTTTTATGCAGATGATATTCTTAAGATTCAAACAGAATGTGAAAAACATATGTTAAAGTTTGAAGAAAAATTAGAAAGAAATAATTGGGTTGCACTAAAATTTTTAAATTAGTAAAAAAAAGAAATGAGTACCAAAGAAAAAGCATCAGAAGAATTACTACTTGAAGAAGAAGTATTAACTCAAAATGAAATTGTTTTATATAATGATGAGGTAAATACATTCGACCACGTAATAAACACACTAATTCATGCTTGTGAGCATACGTCTGAACAAGCCGAACAATGTTCGTTGCTAGTACATTACAAAGGAAAATGTACAGTAAAAACGGGCGAATATGCCGATTTAAAACCGCGTTGTTCTATATTGCTTGATGCTGGTTTAAGCGCAGAAATAATATAATAAAAAAACTCTGAATTTTCAGAGCTTTTTTATTTTCTAAACATTTTACTTATTCATTCTGCCAACAGCACAACTTACGTAGCTTTTAGCTTTTTTTAGAAGTGGATTTTGTTCTCCATCAATTGGATAACCTAATTGTGAAAGTAAAGTAATTGCTTGGTCTAAAACATTTTTATTTGTGTAATTAAATGAAACTGAATTAGTTTCGTTATCAACAACTACATTATTTATATCTTCTAAATCAGATAATTTACTAGTTATTGTATTGGCACAACCACCACATTTTAAATTTTGTAGTTCTAGTGTTGTATTCATTTTTTTATTTTACAAGTGCTAATTCCAAAGGGTTTGTATAATGGACAAAAGCTAATAAAGCTAGTTAATACAAAAACAATAGATAGACCCATTAATACGTATGCTAAAGTGCCTTCAATAATATTGAAATAGTAAAGTAATGATATGCCAATGGCTACTAAAACTCTAATTGCTTTATCGGTAGTTCCCATGTTTTTTTTCATAATACTTAGTTTTTAAATGTTTATTATATAGTTGAAGGACAAACAAATGTTGTCATTGGTAAATCAGTATTTTTAAGTGAATCAAATCCGCCAGCAATATCAATTAAATTATTAAAACCTCTAGCTTTTAAAATAGATGTTGCAATTACCGAACGGTAACCACCAAGACAATGAATGTAATAGGTTTTGTCTTTATCAATAGTATTCATATTGTTATTAATAAAATCTAAAGCAAAGTGTTGTACTAGATTGCCTTCCAAATGCATCGACTTATATTCGCCATCTTTTCGTACATCTAGTGTATTTAAATTTTGATTTTTAGATCGTTTTGAAAATTCTTCAGCAGAAATAGAATTAATAGTTTCAATATCTTTACCAGAAGCTTTCCAAGACTCGAATCCGCCTTCTAAATACCCTAAAGTATTATCATATCCAACACGAGATAAACGTGTAACAGTTTCTTTTGCTTTTCCTTTTGGAGCAACTAGTAAAATAGGTTGTTTTAAATCAGTAATTAAAGCACCAACCCAAGGCGCAAAACCACCATTAATGCCGATAAATATAGAATTAGGAATATGACCTTTTATAAATTCTTTTTCAGTTCTTACATCAAGCACTAAAGCATCTTCTTGATTTACAGCAGTTTCAAAATCCTGAGGATTTAATGCGTTATTTCCTTTTTTTAGAACAGCTTCAAAAGTATCATAACCCGATTTATTCATCATTGCATTTTTTGCAAAATATTGTGGTGGTGGTGCAATACCATCCAACACTTCTTCTACAAACTCATCTTTAGTCATATTTGCACGTAGTGCATAATTGGTTTGTTTTTGCTTACCAAGAATACCTACAGTTTCTTTACTTAAATTTTTCCCGCAAGCAGAACCTGCTCCATGCGCTGGGTATACAATAAGATTATCAGCTAATGGCATAATTTTGTTTCGAAGCGAATCATATAGCATACCTGCTAAATCTTCTTTTGTAAGGTCAGATTTAATTGCTAGATCTGGTCTGCCAACATCTCCTAAAAACAAGGTGTCACCAGAAAAAATTGCGTGATTCTTGCCGTTTTCATCTATAAGTAAATACGTTGCAGACTCCAAAGTGTGTCCAGGTGTATGCAATACTTTTATAGTAATATTTCCTATTTTAAATTCTTCATTATCCTTTGCAATATGAGCTTTATAGCTAGTTTCTGCACTAGGCCCAAAAACAATAGTTGCTCCTGTTTTTTTTGCTAAATCTACATGACCAGAAACAAAATCTGCATGAAAATGCGTTTCAAAAATATATTTGATGGTTGCATTTTCTTCATTTGCTTTATCAACATATTGTTGTGTTTCCCGAAGAGGATCTATAATAGCAACCTCACCATTTGATTCTATATAGTAAGCTCCTTGAGCTAAACATCCTGTATAAATTTGTTCTATTTTCATTTTAAAAAAATCTTGACAAAATTACTAAATTGAAATGGTTCGCTTTGTGACTTTTGTCACACAATTAACTCATCTCTCTATAAAATATGTATATCGCCATTGCTAAAGTAAAAAAACCAAAACTTTTCTTTAATTTTTTTCCACTTATAAATTTTGATAAAAATACACCCAGTATAATACCAATTATTGAAATTAATGTGAATGATAATAAAAACACCCAATCAATAGCAATAGTTTGCATGTCTCCTGTAAACCCTATTAATGAATTGATAGTAACAATAATTAGCGAAGTGCCTACTGCTTTTTTCATGGGAATATTTGCCCAAAGTACTAATGCTGGGACATATAAAAAACCACCGCCAGCACCAATAACTCCTGTTATTGTTCCTATAACTAATCCTTGAATAAATGTTTTATAATATGGTTGCTTTGTTTGAATTGTTTCGTTTTCCTTTTTGTTTTTAATCATTGAAAAGGAGGCTAAAATCATGATGATTGCAAAAAACATCATAATACCCATGTCTTTAGTTAGTGTAAAATCACCAAAATTTAAAAGTGTTTTTGGGATATTAGGAACGAAATATCTTCGAGATAAATAAACGGCAATAAATGAAGGAAAAGAAAATGCTAATCCCGTTTTAAAATCTACAAGTCCTTTTTTAAACTTTTGAAATGTACCAACCATGGAAGTTGTACCTACTACAAATAAAGAATATGCGGTTGCAATAACAGGATTGTAACCTAATAGGTAAACCAATAATGGAACCGTAAGGATTGATCCGCCACCACCAATAAGACCTAAAACTAAGCCAACTATAAGTGCGCCTAAATATCCTAAAAGTTGAGTAGTATCCATTTAATGAGGAAGTTTGTTTTTTAGTATACTAAAAATACCTGCGTCTTTTATGCTTTTTATATGTGTTTTTTTTGAAATTTGAAAAAACACAATACCACAAGCAATTGCTGTACCTATAATACCATACATATGAAAGGATTGAAATCGAAACATTTCATAAATACGATACCAAGAAACGGCTTCAGATTTTACTAAAAAAACACTAAAAAAAATTCCAACCAATAGAAATATGAAATATTTCATATTTAAAGCAATTAATGGTCCAGAAATATACGATGGCCACGGATTTAAAATATAATCCATATTATAATAATGTTGTGCAATGTATGCTGATTGTAAAATTAATTTAGTGACAAAGGTTACTCAAAATTATAAAACTTCAATTTTGTTTCTGCTTAATTTTATTTTTTTGTCATTTTCTAGTTGTTTTAATAATCTAGAAATCACAACTCTCGAAGTGTGTAAATCTTCAGCTATATCTAAATGTTTAACAATAATAGTGTTTGAATCGTTACGTGTTACTTTGTTGTTTAAGTATTTGTATAAACGTTCGTCCATTTTCATAAAAGCAATGGTATCAATAGTTTCTAGCATTTCATTAAATCGCATTTGGTAGCTTTCTAAAATAAAATTACGCCAACTATCATTATTATGATACCATTTTTGCATATTTTCAACGGGAATCATAATTAAACTGGAATCATTTTCAGCAACTGCACGGATTTTACTTTTTGAAGTTCCCATGCAACAAGTTAATGACATGGTACAAGTTTCGCCAGATTCTAAAAAATAAATAAGTAATTCGTTACCGTCATCATCTTCTCTAAGTATCTTAATACTACCGTTTAGTAGTAATGGTATGAATTTTAAAGTTTGATTTATATCTATAATAATATCATCTTTTTTAAATTCTCTAAAAGTTCCAGATTCATAAATTTCGTTAATTAAATTATCATTTAGAATGTGGTTGAATTTTTGTTGTAGTAATTCCTTTGTCATAATTCAAAAATAGTGAAATATTTTTTTGGAAAGGTCTTAATAAAAATACTATATTTGCACCCACAAAAAAGGCCTCGTGGCGCAACTGAATAGCGCACTTGATTACGGCTCAAGAGGTTACTGGTTTGAATCCAGTCGAGGTCACAATAATTATTAAAGCTTTCAAGAAATTGAAAGCTTTTTTGTTTTATTCAAGACAACTTAATTTATCAATAAAAAACTCTTTATAATTAATATTTGTGATTTCTTTGAAATTTTTTGTGCCTTTAAGTTTTATTGATTTAATAGGGGATTTTTTTAAACTAATTATTTGCGAACTAGATAATCGACCTTTAAAATAGAAGCCTTCACAATCAATATCCCAAGAATGATAAAATGATATAGTTTGATTATTTTCTAGTTTTACTTTCACATAAGACCTGTTATTTGGCAGGTAACTGACACATCCTAAGTCTTCTGAAAAATTAAAGAAAACATTGACCCTTCTTCCTTGTTTATAAAGTTCAACGGTTAGTTTTTTGTTAAGCTCATATGGAATTGTTCTAATATTTTCTTCTTTATAAAATTCATCATATTCATTTATTTCATAATGACAAGTTCTTCTGAACTCATTTCGCTCATTTTCTTTAGTTTTAGTAATTGAATCGTTTCGTTTTTGAAGAATTAATGCTTTGCGTTTATTTTCTGTTACTTTAGCAATAGAGTCATTTCTTTTTTGAGTAGCTAATGCTTTTCGTTCATCTTCTTTGGTTTTAGTAATTGAATCGTTTCGTTTTTGAAGAATTAATGCTTTGTGTTTATTTTCTGCTACTTTAGCAATAGAGTCATTTCTTTTTTGAGTAGCTAATGCTTTTCGCTCATCTTCTTTTGCTTTGGCTATAGAGTCTTTATTTACTATTTGGAATATCTTTCTTTGTCTGTTTTTCCGTTCTTTAATGGCTTTCTCTCTTTGCTTTTCTTCATGATCAAAATACAAATCCATCATTTCTTCATTAATAAATAAATATTGGTCTTTTACAAAACCTGTCCATTCTTTATATTTTACTTTATATGTATAGCTGCCTAAAAAGGCAGTAATAATACATTTTTCATTTTCTTTAAATTGAACTAGAGGTTGAGAATAATCATTTAATTTCTC
>CAZLXG010000060.1:0-4894 GCA_964563585.1 uncultured Flavobacteriaceae bacterium
TTGTTGCCCAAGCTCCTGAACGTTTCCCTTCTCTTGCATAAGGGTCTAAATACCAAAGTCCAATGTGTTTTCCTGATGTTTTATCTGTTACTTCCCAAACTTTAACATCTTCATGAAATACGGGAACTTTACCTTCTTCAACTGGTCTGAAATTATAATTAAATAATTCGCCAGCAGTAAAAAATAAGGCTTGTGTTAATTTATCTAATTGTAAATATTGTTTTACTTCATCGCTATCTAAATCATATTTCTTTTTACGCACTTTTTCAGCATAAAATCTATAATCCCAAGGTTCAATAGTAATATTATCACCATTTGCGTTAGCAACAGTTTGCATATCGGCAACCTCTTCGGCAACGCGACCAATGGCAGCAGGCCAAACAGCATTCATTAAAGCCATTGCGTTTTCAGGATTTTTTGCCATACGATTTTGTAAACGCCATTGCGCATAATTATCGTAACCCAAAAGTTTAACACGCTCTCTGCGTAGCTTTAATATTTGTGCAATTAATTTATTGTTATCATATTCATCACCATTATCTCCACGTGAGTAATAGTTAGTCCAAACCTGTTTACGTAATTCACGTTCGGTAGAATAAGTTAAAAAGGGATCCATTGAAGACCGTGTGTTTGTAATGGCATATTTTCCTTCTTGTCCTTTGTCTGTTGCTATTTTTGCTGCCGATTTTATAAAACCTTCAGCAAGACCATTTAATTGGTCTTTTGTCAGGTAGGTTACATAGTTTTCTTCATCATGTAGAACATGGTTTGAAAAATCATTATATAAGCCCGATAATTCTTTATTAATGCTAGCGTAACGTTCTTTTTTTGTGTCATTAAGGTTTGCGCCATTCATTTCAAAACGCTTATAAATTAAATCAACAACACGTTGTTGGTCTGCTTCTAAAGATGTTTCTAGCGAAGCATCGTAAACGGTTTTTATGCGTTGAAATAATTTTGAATTTTGTGAAATTTTTAATCTGAACTCTGATAATTTTGGAGTTAACTCACCTTTTATATCTCTAAATTCTGGCGAACTTATATTACTACTTAAAATACCGTAGTAGGTAAATACATTGTTTAATACTTTACCAGCACTTTCCATGGCAACTATAGTGTTTTCAAAAGTTGCAGCTTCAGTATTATTAGAAATAGCTTCAATCTCAGCTAAGTTTAATTCCATGCCTTTCTCTATAGCTTCTTTAATACTAGTAGCATTCATTTTGTCAAAAGCTGGAACGCCTTCAAATGGACCAGTCCATTCTTGTAATAATAAGTTGTTTGTCATTAAAATATTTTCTTTTTTTTCTTCTTGTTTACATGCAGTAAACGCAACTAAAGCACATAAGTTGAATGCTTTTATGTATTTGTAAATATGTTTTGTATTCATTGGTAAAATAGTTTTATTGAAGTTTTTAAGGTATTAAAATTAGAATAGGAAAATCTTAATTAATTTATAATTTCTACATTCTTAATATAGATATTATGTAAAGGCCAATCGGCTTCATCGGTATCAACCGCAGCAATTTTATCTATAACATCCATGCCTTTAGTTACTCTTCCAAAAATAGTATAATCGCCATCTAAAAAGTGAGCGCCACCACGTTGCTGTACTATAAAAAATTCAAAAGGCGATGCCAATTTATACGGATTATCTATCTCGCCACTAGGCATGGATATAACACCTCTGTCATGTTTAAATCCGCGTTTTGTGTCAGTTGGTAATAAGTATCTTCCAATTTTTGCTCGTTTTCTAGATGTTTTTTTATCATCACTATTTCCAGCTTGCACTATATAATTGTCTATAACACGGTAGAATTGGGTGTCATTAAAGTACCCTCTTTTAGTTAAGAAAATAAAATTTGAGCGATGAAATTTCGTTTCATTGAATAGTAATATATCAATAGTTCCAAAATCGGTAGTTATTCGTACTTTATTTTCTTTATGATGCTTATCGTATTCTAAAAAGAATTCCATGGCGCTTTTATTATTAAGCCTCTGGAATTCTTCTTCTGGTTTTTGATTAGTATTGATAGAATCCTCTTTTTTATTGACCAGTTTTTCAGTTGAATTATTCGAAACATTTTTCCTCTTAGATTGTTTATCTTCACAATTCAGAAATAAAAGGAATACAGATAATAGTAAAAAAAGGCGCATTGAAATGAATTTTGATAAATTTTTAGAATCTATTTCAAAAATAGAAAATATCCCGCTTCCAGCCGAAGTATCTCAGTTTAAAATGGTGCCGCCATTTCGTCAAGAACTTGTTAGGCAGCAAAAAGAAGCTATGAAAAATGCCAAAAAAGCTGGCGTTATGGCATTGTTCTATCCTGATTTTAATGAAAAAACCAAGCTTGTTTTAATTCTTCGGAAAACCTATAAAGGAGTTCATTCAGCTCAAGTTGCTTTTCCCGGAGGGAAATTAGAAAATCAAGATAAAGATTTAGAAGCTACTGCAGTAAGAGAAACCTTTGAAGAAATTGGTGTGCCAATACAAGAAATTCAGGTTTTAAAACAATTAACCGAAGTTTACATACCACCAAGTAATTTTTTTGTGCAACCATTTTTGGGGATTTTAAATGCTACACCTAATTTTAAGAAGCAAGACGAAGAGGTAGAGGCAATAATAGAAATAGCACTATCACATTTCTTAGACGATGAAATTATTATAAATAAAACTGTAAAAACATCGTATGATGTTGAGGTTGAGGTTCCTGCGTTTAAGCTTAATAATCATGTGGTTTGGGGAGCTACAGCCATGATGTTAAGTGAAATTAAAGACTTGTTAAAACAAATGCTCTAGTTTATCAGATTTATTACATTTGCGACAACTAACCAAACATTGACAATTGATTTATGGGATTATTAAAACGAAATCCATTTGGGCATATTTTATTCTTAAAAAAATGGCTTATTAGAATTCTTGGAGTTTTAACGCACAGACGCTTTCGAGGATTTAATGAGTTACATATTGAAGGCTCAGAAATAATTAAAACCTTACCAGATACTAATGTGCTTTTTATATCTAATCATCAAACCTATTTTGCCGATGTAGTAGCTATGTTTCATGTATTTAATGCAAGTTTAAGCGGTAGAGAAGATTCTATAAAAAATGTTGGTTATTTATGGAACCCTAAACTTAATGTGTATTATGTTGCTGCCAAGGAAACCATGAAATCTGGCTTACTTCCAAAAATAATGGCTTATGTAGGTTCTATTAGTATAGAACGTACTTGGAGGTCGGAAGGAAAAGATGTAAAAAGGCAAGTGAAAATGAGCGATATTTCTAGTATAGGAAAAGCTTTAGACGATGGTTGGGTAATTACGTTTCCACAAGGTACAACAACGCCTTTTAAGCCTATTAGAAAGGGTACAGCTCATATTGTTAAACGCTATAAACCTATTGTAATACCTATTGTTATTGATGGGTTTCGTCGTTCTTTTGATAAAAAAGGATTGCGAGTAAAGAAGAAAAATATTTTTCAGTCATTCGAAATAAAAGCACCTTTAGAAATTGATTACGATAACGAAACTACAGATGATATTGTTAAAAAAATCGAGTTTGCTATTGAGCAACATCCATCGTTTTTAAAAGTTATTTCTCAAAAAGAACTAGAAGAGAAAGAAGCTCTTAATAAAAAAAGAGAGTGGTAGATTTTGTTCTTCAATTTAAGGGTGAAAGAGGTTAGATTCTTCTAATTTTTATTGCTTTACCTAATAAAAAGTTGAACATTACTTACTATAGAGCCTGGTCCTGGCATACTTCCACCGTAAGGACTAACACTACCTATTGAATACCACCAATTGCTACTATTTACAGATCCATCTAAATAAGTGTTTCCTCCAGAAAGTTCAAGACCTCCCCAATTGCTATTCGTCATATCTATGCTAATGGCTGTGTAACCTGCTACAGGTCTTGTAGAAGAGCTGCCGCTTCTAGGGTTAAAAGTTTGACTCCAATGATTTGTTAAACCTAAGGAAGGGTAATGCAACCTAAACTCATAAGGTGCATTACTTTTTAGTTCGTCTAGTTTACTTAAAATAGAATATTTTGTGGTGGCCAAACTTGGCGAAGCCATATTATATTCATTTGCTTGGGTATCATTAGCCCAATAACCACCAGATGTATTATGATTAAAAACTAAAGTCCATCCGCCACCATTGTTAGTCATATCGCAATAACAATCATAAGGCGTGTTTCCTCCAACTCCGTCAGGGTCTATGGTGTAAACGCCACTCGTGTTATAGCCTGCGTTTAAGTATTCTAGGCAATTTGCAAAAGGTGTGTTTAATGTAGTAATATCTATATTACAAGTAAATCCTGTACTAATAAAATTTATTGTAAAAGTATCGGTTTGTGCTGCAATTGGAGATCCAGATCCAATTAGAGTAATTGTATTAACACCTATAGAAGTAAACACACCAGAAGCACTAAAGCTATAACCGTTTATGATATTTGTATTTATAGTGTATGTGTCTAAAGTATTTACAAGTACATCTATGGTTATTGTGTTTATAGCCGTTAGTGGAGTGCTTATAAGATAAGATCCATTTGAATTGGTTGAACCACAATTTAATTTATTACTAACGACCTCTCCTAAACATTCAGACCAATTAGAGCCTTTGTAATATTGAAAACAATTATCATCTAAATTATAAATAAATAAACCTTCGGCAGGTGAGCTAATAGCATCTCTTTGTAGTGTTGTCATTCTTGGAGGTAAAAAACCTTGTGTTGTTGATCTAACATCTAAAATGGAAGAATTATCTGGAGATGTAGTTCCAATACCAACTTGCGAAAAACTATAATAATTGCTAATACATATAAAAAGTAATGTGTAGAGTAATTTGTTCATTTTGAGAGATTGAGAGAGTTGAGAGAGTTGAGAGAGTT
>CAZLXG010000060.1:4994-13510 GCA_964563585.1 uncultured Flavobacteriaceae bacterium
TTGAGAGAGTTGAGAGAGTTGAGAGAGTTTATTTTTAAACAAAGATAGATAAAAAAATATACATACGAAAAACCATAGTTAATAACTCATAACAAGTCCATCTTAAAAGCCACATCAAAATCCTTATTTTGCGAATTCCAATAATGATTAAATGTATTTGAAAAATTGAAAGTCTGTATAGCCGAAAAACCAAGTGTTGCCCGCGAAATTGCTACTGTTTTAGGAGCGAATACCAAACGTGATGGATATTATGAAGGCAATGGTTATGCAGTAACTTACACCTTTGGGCATTTATGCACCTTAAAAGAACCTAACGATTATAAACCGTATTGGAAAAGTTGGGATTTGAATAATTTACCCATGTTACCCGAGAAGTTTGAAACTAAAGTAGTGTCAAATTCAGGAATACAAAAACAATTTAGAATTGTAAAAAGTTTATTCGATAAAGCAGAAGTAGTTATAAACTGTGGCGATGCAGGGCAAGAAGGAGAACTTATCCAACGTTGGGTGATGAATGAAGCCAACTACAAAGGTGAAGTTCAACGTTTATGGATTTCATCATTAACCACAGAAGCTATAAAAGAAGGTTTTCAGAACTTAAAACCATCAGCAGATTACGATAATTTATACTACGCAGGTTTTTCAAGAGCGATTGGCGATTGGTTATTAGGTATGAATGCTACGCGTTTATATACCGTAAAACATGGTGGCTACAAACAAGTGCTTTCCGTAGGTCGTGTGCAGACGCCAACATTAGCTATGTTAGTAAATCGTTTTAAAGACATAGAAAATTTTAAACCCCAGCCATATTGGGAATTACAAACGCTATACAGAGAAACTTTATTTGCTTATGAAGAAGGGCGTTTTACTAAAATGGAAGCAGGAGAAGCATTAGCCGAAAAAGTAAAAGCAGACGAATTTGAAATTGTTTCGATAACCAAGAAGAAAGGAACAGAATACGCACCAAAACTATTCGATTTAACAGGATTGCAAGTATATTGTAATACAAAATTTGGATTTTCGGCAGATGAAACTTTAAAAATAGTCCAGAAGTTATACGAACAAAAAGTAGTAACCTATCCTAGAGTAGATACCACATTTTTACCAAACGATGTATATCCTAAGATATCAGGAATTCTTCAAAAACTAACAAATTATGCAAGTTTAACGCAGCTACTTTTAGGTAAAAAAATAAAAAAATCATCAAAAGTATTTAACGATAAAAAAGTAACCGATCATCATGCAATAATACCAACAGGTATTCAAATTAATTTGCAATACAATCAGCAGCAAGTTTACAATATTATTGCAAAACGTTTTATAGCTGTTTTTTATGAAAACTGTTCGGTGTCGAATACAACAGTTATAGGAAAAGCGGCAAATGTGAACTTTAAAACTACAGGAAAGGAAATTCTAGAAAAAGGGTGGCGTGTAGTTTTTGAATCAGATACAAAAGAAAAGAAAGAAGCAAATATATTGCCAACATTTGTAAAGGGTGAAAAAGGAGCGCATGAACCTTCGTTTTTAGAAAAACAAACGAAGCCGCCTAATCAATTTACCGAAGCTACATTGTTAAGAGCAATGGAAACAGCAGGGAAACAGGTAGATGATGACGAATTGCGTGAATTAATGAAAGATAATGGTATTGGACGACCATCTACAAGAGCCAATATTATTGAAACCCTATTTAGGCGCAAATATGTAAAACGAAACAAAAAACAATTAATACCAACAGTTACAGGAATTGCGCTGATTGATACCATTAAGAATGAATTACTAAAATCGGCTGAACTCACTGGTTCTTGGGAAAAACAGTTGAAGGATATTGAAAAAGGTAAATTTAGTGCAGGAGCGTTTATAAAAAACATGAAGCGTATGGTTGATGCTTTGGTTTACGAAGTTAGAAGCGAAACTAAACGTGCTAATATATCGCAAGAAACCGTTATTAAACAACGCAAAGCAAAAGTTGAAACTAAGAAAACAGCAGGAATTACTTCGGAAAAATGCCCAAAATGTAAACAAGCTAATATCTTAAAAGGAAAATCGGCTTATGGTTGTAGTGCTTATAAAACAGGTTGCGATTTTGTAATGCCTTTTAGTTTTTTGGATAAAAAAATATCAGAAAAACAATTTATACGGTTGCTTCAAAAAGGCTCGACAGTTAACTTAAAAGGCTTTACTGTTGAAAACCATAAAGTAGAAGGTTTGCTTCGTTTTGACGAAAGTTTCAAACTTAAATTTGAAGCTAAAAAAACTTCCGCGAAAGCGAACTCTAACGAATTATTGTGTCCGAAATGCAAAAAAGGAATCGTTATGAAAGGAAAAACTGCTTATGGTTGTAGTGATTATAAATTGGGTTGTGGTTTTAAAATGACTTTTGAAACTGTTAAAGCAAAAATAAAAGGGCAGAACCCAACCAGAGAACTTGTTTATAGTATTTTGAGTAAAGAGGCTTGTTCGTGAAACAGTTTTTTTTTTGATAAATTCCCAGCTAAAAATTAAATGACCAAATAATAAAAACAATGCATCGCCATTTTATGATTTTTAAGCCATATGGCTATTTAAGCCAGTTTATGAGTAATGCTAGTAAACAGCAATCAAAAAAGTTTTTAGGAGATTTATATGACTTTCCTGAGGGAAGTATGGCTATTGGTCGATTAGATGAAAAATCAGAAGGTTTATTGCTCATTACTACCGACGGAAAAACGAGTGCTTTTATAAATAGCAAAAAAGTAGAAAAAGAATATTATGCACAAGTAGATGGCGATATTTCTGCGGAAGCCATAAATAAATTAAAAGCAGGTGTGGAGATAGGTTTTGATGGAGGAAAGTATCAAACTAAACCTTGTGAAGTTTTTAAATTGAATACAATTCCAGAATTACCAATACGTTCACGAAAAATTAGAGACGATAGACACGGGCCAACATCTTGGGTGTCTATTACCTTAAACGAAGGCAAATTTAGACAAGTGCGAAAAATGACTTCCGCAGTTGGTTATCCTACTTTGCGTTTAGTACGTGTTCGTATAGATTCAATTAAAATTGACGTTATGCAAGTTGGCAATGTTATTGAAGTAGAATCCTTCTTCTAAACTTCTAATTTTTTAAGTTCTGTGTAATTTCGGTTTAGGCGTTTTAATAAAAATCCGTAAATGAGTTTGTAAAAAAGCCATATTATAACTATAAAAATCGAGATAAAAATAGCGAGGACTATTGTGGTTATAATTATTTCTGCGTTGCTAAAATGTTCTGTTTTTTGTGCTAATTCTGGGTCGTTATGAAATGTATAATAAAGAACGATTAATAAAGAAACACCAGCCATAATTAAATTAAAAAGCACATAAGACTTTATGATTTTTCGAGTTTTTAAAATGCTTTCCATTAATTTTTTTGCACTATCTGTAACTGATATTGACTTATAAGATTTAAATAACAAATAAATGAATAATAATATAACGGTATAACTTAATATAGTAAGACCATTAAATAGAATGTTATTACTATAAATTTCGTTCAAATGGGCATTATATTCGTCAGAAGTGAAGTAGGGTATTGTGTTTATAAGTATCCAAAAAACAAGTTCAGCTATACTTATATAAAATAAAGTCTTAACAATTGAAGACGATTTTTTAAGTAGCATTGGATAAATATCTTTTGCTGATAATTTTTTGTGACTCGAATCCTGTTTGTTCCAGTCTTTTTTTAATAATTCTAATTCATCCATAGTATTACGGATTTAATATGGTTCTAAGTTTATTTTTAATGCGGTTCATTTTCACTCGCGCATTAACTTCGCTTATACCCATAGTTTCACTTATTTCTTTATAATTCTTATCTTCTAAATATAAAAAGACAAGAGCTTTTTCAATATCGTTTAATTGATGTACTGCTTTATATAGTACTTTTAATTGCTCCTCTTCAGTATCATCATAATCTTCCGCTTTCATTTTAAATGCTACACCTTCAAAATCTTGTGTGGTTACACGACGTTTTGATTTTCGGTAAAGTGTAATTGCAGTATTTAACCCAACCCGATACATCCATGTGCTAAATTTTGCATCACCACGAAACTTAGGAAATGCTTTCCAAAGTTGTATGGTTATTTCTTGAAATAAATCATTATGTGCATCATAATTATTGGTGTACAAACGACACACTTTATGCACAATATTCTGATGCTTTTCAAGTAGTTCTACAAAATTATGTTCTAGTTCTTTATTCAATCTTGATGGGTTAGTTACTTTATAAGTAGCTTAAACTTTAAAAATGTTACAGATTTTATGAATTTTTATTTTAAAAGTAATCATAGATAAGTAAAATAAATCATGAATTTTTAGTATTATTTCTTATGATTTTTATTTGAAAATTTGAAGTTTATATGGAGTGTTATTTTATTGATAAATTCGTGTTTATATTTTTATGTTTTATAAGATGAAAAATACAGTAGAGCGGAAGCTTTTAAAATATTAGGAAAGCCCTTTTTATAAAAATAATGACTAACTATTTTAAAGTTTATGAAAAATTGCTGCTTTTTGTTAATTTTTAAAACTAATTAAAGTTGTAATTTATATGAAATAATTTAAATATATGATTATTAGTGTTTTAAATATAATCAATAGATTTTGTCTATGATTGCTTTTTTAGTCCTAAAACAATAAATAACTGAGCAATTGAGTAAGTTAGCATAATACTAATACCTGAATGAGATAATGGTTCATGAAACTTATTTAAAGCTAATAAACTATCCGAAGTTATAAAAAATAATGCACCTAAAAAAACAAATATAAAACTAACTTTTGATACACTTCCCTGTCGTAAAAAGGCTGTAAATGCCATTAGTAAAATGGTCGACATATATACTATGACAGGAATTAATAAATCTCCCAATCCGTCTTTCAAGATATAAAAAATAATTGATGCAAAAATTAATAAAATCGCAATAAATATAGGTGCTTTTTTTGATGATTTTTTCTGTTTTAAAAACACAATAATGTACATAATATGTGCGGTTAAAAATGCCAGTAATCCGCTCATGAAAAAGTTAGCAGAAACATCAACAAACATTAAAAGCACATCGCCTAATAATGAAAATATTAAAGCTAATAAAGTAAGATATTTTGTTTTTGCATTTAGGTGTTTGCTATGTTTCCAAAAAAATAAAATTAAAGAAATTAAAATAGCAGGTTTAGTTGCATAACGATATGTTATTAAGCTTTCATAGTTAGCACAAATTAAATCAGCAATAACAATAATTATAAAAATAATGGAAAAGGACTTTTCTGTTTTGGTTAGCATAATATTCATTTTATCAAATATATTCAATTCATCATATAAATTTTACAATTCGGTTATTAATAGTTTCTAGTAAATGTGTTTTATCTCAATTTTGGGGTATCAATTAAAAACGAACAAACTATCAATCAAAATGAAAAAATTATTATTTATTTTAAGTTTTATTATTACAAATCAGTTTTTTGCACAAACTACTATTAACGGAAAAGTAACCAATGCTAAAGGAGTTGCTGTTATTGGCGCCAATGTTTATTTAGAAGGGACTTATGATGGAAGTACAACGGACGATAACGGTGTGTTTTCATTTACTACAAATGAAACAGGAACACAAACTTTAAAAATCTCTTACATTTCTTATGAGGGATTTACAATGTTAGGAGATGTATCTTACATGAAAGACCTTGATATAAAAATGCGTGAAGATGTTAACACGTTAGATGCAGTTGTGCTTTCCGCAGGAACGTTTCATGCAGGCGATAATAGTAAAGTAAATGCACTAAAACCGTTAGATGTGGTTACAACAGCAAGTGCTTTAGGTGATTTTGTTGGTGCATTACAAACATTACCAGGAACAACAACAGTAGCCGAAGACGGGCGTTTATTTGTGCGTGGAGGAGAAGCTGAGGAAACTCAAATTTTTATAGATGGTATTCGTGTGTTTACACCATATTCACCATCAGCAAATAATACACCAACACGTGGTCGTTATTCACCGTTTTTGTTTGATGGTATTACGTTCTCAACAGGTGGTTATTCTGCTGAGTATGGTCAAGCACTATCCAGTGTGTTGTTATTAAATACTATTAATGAGCCAGACCAAGAAAAAACAGATATTGGTATTATGAGTGTTGGTGCAACATTAGGTAATACTCAAAAATGGGAAAAAAGCTCAATAAGTGTAAATGCATCGTATATTAATTTAGCACCTTATAACGCTATATTTTCTGATAGAAATGATTGGAAAAAACCTTTCGAAACCATTTCTGGGGAAACTGTATTTCGTAAAAAAACAAGCTCTGGGTTATTTAAACTTTACGGTGCTTTTGATACTACTAATTTTGAGTTGATACAAGAAGACATCAATAATCCTGATGGTGTGAATTTTAAAATGAAGAATAGCAATCTGTATTTCAATGGTTCATATCAAGGTGTTTTAAACAATAATTGGACTATGTTTAGTGGTTTTAGTTATACATATGGAAAGAATAGCATAAATATTGATAATAGCGATATTAAAGACATAGAAAATTCAATACACATGAAGCTGAAATTTAAAAACAGAATTAGTAATCGTTTTAAACTGTATTTTGGTGCAGAATATTTTGCTACCGATTTTCTTGAACATTATGTAGATAACCTTATAAGTCCAGAAGGTTATGGTTATAACGATAATATTGCAGCAGCATTTGTTGAAGCAGATATTTTCTTATCAAAAAAGTTAGCTTTTAAAACAGGTTTACGTGCAGAATACAGCGAATTGTTTAGCGACTTTACAGTAGCTCCAAGGTTATCTTTAGCATATAAAACATCAGCTAAAAGTCAGTTGTCGTTAGCATACGGTAACTTTTATCAAAATCCGTCAAGTAATATTTTAAAGTATAATCAAGATTTAAAACCACAAAACACATCACATTATATATTTAATTATCAATATAATGCTGATAGAAAGCTATTTAGAGCAGAAGCTTATTATAAAAAGTATGATAATTTAGTGAAGTATGATTCTGACTTTGCTAATTTTAATAGTAATTATAATAGCAACGGGAATGGTTATGCAAAAGGCATTGATTTCTTTTGGAGAGATAGCAAAAGTATTAAAAGTGTTGATTATTGGATAAGTTATTCATTTTTAGATACTGAGCGTGATTACAAAAACTATAAAACTAAAGCGCAACCTAATTTTACAAATAAACACAACTTATCAGTAGTTGGTAAATATTGGATTAACAATTGGAGAAGTCAAGTAGGGTTTAGTTATGCGTTTGCTTCGGGTAGAACATATACTAATCCGAATCAAGCAGGGTTTTTAAATTCTAAAACAAAGCCTTATAATAGTATGAGTATAAATTGGGCGTATTTAATAAGCCCTCAAAAAATACTGTACGCATCTGTAAATAATGTGTTAGGGTTTAAAAACATAAATGGATATCAGTATGCGAATACTCCAAATTTGAACGGTGATTTTGCACGACGTGCTTTACAACCAGCCGCAGATCAGTTCTTTTTTATAGGATTCTTTTGGACGATTAGTGAGGATAAGAAAAGTAATCAATTGGATAATTTGTAGAAGAGGTTTGTTTAACTGGGCGGGGACAAGCCTCCAGTTAAACGAAAGTCAGCTATTTTTTTCTGACAAAGACAAGGTTAAATTGTTAGTAAGGTTGTACTAATTATGTTCCTGTCTCCAAAAAAGAACACCAATAATAGTTCCAAAAGCCATAGAAATAAGATGTGCTAAAATTAAAGCGCTATGGTCTTCACAAAAATCAATTATTAATTTACCTATATTGAACACTATTATAGCAAGTGCAATACTTATTACTATAATTGTACCTGTAACTTCGTGAACTAGTTTTTTCTTTTTTTGAGTAATAAACAAATTTGCTGCCAAAACACCCCAAAAATAGGTAAGTACAAAAAAACCATTTTCGGTACCGTGTTTAATAATATTACTAATTGTTGGCTTTTTTGTAGCTGCTAAAAAAATATCGAAAGCAATTAGAAAAACAAACAATCCAATTAAAATATATTGCACACGTTTTGCAACTTTTGGATGATTTAAAAAATATGTATTTAAAGTTTTTAGCATATTTAAATTCTAAAATGGGAAATCAATTTTATTTAAATGTTCTTGAGCCCAAAAAAAATGACCATATAGAACACCTGTAATTAATAATATAAGTTGGTAACGCCTTTTTAAAACGAATTTTTTATCAAGTTTTTTACCAAAATAAATAAGCAAAATTACTATTGCAATAAGTAGAATAGGAGGGATTATCCAATTTGAACCAAAAACAGGGTTATAAGACCCTAAAAAGAAATGTCCGCCTAAAACTCCCCAAACAAATGTTATAAAATAGTATTTATTATATGCCCAACTTTTAATTATAAAGTTAACAGTATCATCTTCAATATTATTAAAATATAATAAAACATTAAGCATAATAAGAAAACCAATACTGCCAGCAACTACTATTTGTACTATTAGTTTTATATCCATAGTT
>CAZLXG010000061.1:0-3628 GCA_964563585.1 uncultured Flavobacteriaceae bacterium
AACTAATTATATAGTAATATTTATTATCGATATCCTGTAAATAAGTCAGGATATAGTCTTTTTTTTTGTTATTGTTACCTTGTAAATATAATCAAATTTCATGCTAGTTGCTAACCCGCGTTAGCGATTGTAGTGGTATCCTTTTTAAAAGAAAGAGAACTGAATTAAGCTTTGTTTTAACTAAAAATTAACAAATTATCACGTCGCTCACTCTTCGCAATGACGTTTTAAAAAGATATAACGGAAAGCGCGACCCTTTTCGGGTAACGCCCAAAAATTAAGCAAAGAAAAAGCCTTGATTTCTCAAGGCTTAGTTATTTTAATAAAAGTATTTTTATTATCCGTTCATAGAAATTAAAAACTCTTCGTTATTTTTTGTTTGTTTAAAGCGTTCGTTAATGAATTCCATTGCTTCAACAGGATTCATATCTGCAAGGTATTTACGCATTACCCACATACGTTGCATGGTTGTTGGATCTAATAGAATATCGTCGCGACGTGTGCTTGAAGACGTTAAATCGATTGCTGGGTAAATTCTACGGTTAGATATTTTTCTATCTAATTGCAGTTCCATATTACCAGTTCCTTTAAATTCTTCGAAGATTACTTCGTCCATTTTAGAACCTGTTTCGGTAAGTGCCGTTGCGATAATGGTTAGCGAACCACCATTTTCAATATTTCTGGCAGCACCAAAGAAACGTTTTGGTTTGTGTAAGGCATTAGCATCTACACCACCACTTAATATTTTACCTGATGCTGGTTGTACGCTATTATAAGCTCTTGCTAAACGTGTGATAGAATCTAAAAGGATAACCACATCGTGACCACATTCTACCAATCGTTTTGCTTTTTCAAGAACGATATTAGCTATTTTTACGTGTTCGTGTGCTTCTTTGTCGAATGTTGATGCGATAACTTCGCCTTGAACATTACGTTGCATATCGGTAACTTCTTCTGGACGTTCATCAATTAATAAAATCATTTGATAAACTTCTGGATGATTTGCCGCAATAGCATTTGCCACGTCTTTTAATAACATGGTTTTACCAGTTTTTGGTTGCGATACAATCATACCACGTTGCCCTTTACCAATAGGTGAGAACAAATCCATAATTCTAGTAGAAATTGTACTTTGCCTACCTGCAAGGTTAAATTTTTCTTGTGGAAATAATGGTGTTAAATGCTCGAAAGAAACCCGGTCTCTTACTACATCTGGATTTTGACCATTAATTTTACTTACTTTAATTAATGGAAAATATTTTTCTCCTTCTTTAGGTGGTCTTACATGTCCTAAAACAGTATCTCCAACTTTTAAACCGAATAAACGTATTTGCGATTGTGATACATAAATATCATCTGGTGATGATAAATAGTTATAATCAGACGAACGTAAAAAACCGTATCCGTCTTGCATAACATCTAAAACACCTTCACTTTCAATAATAGCATCAAATTCGAAATCTGGTTCACGATAGCGGTTTCTACTATCTTTATTTCCTTTATCAACATTACCATTTTTTTGGTTTTTGTGTTGATTTCTTTGTTGATTTTGATTTCTCTGTTGACGAGAATCTTTATTATTATCGTTTTCCGGTCTTGGTCTTGGTCTCGGTCTCGGCGTATGTTTCGACTTTTGCTCTTCTTTCTTTTCAGCAACTACTGGTTTTTCTTGAGTCTCAGCCGTTTTGTTTTCAGTTTCAGGAGCTTTATTTTCTTCTACTGGTTTTTCTTCTACTGGTTTCTCTTCTTTTTTAGGCGTATTTTTATTTGGTCGTTGTACGCGTTGTCTAGGTTTCCTGTTTTCTGTAGGTTTAGCAGGAGTAACAGCTGCTGCTGCTTTTGGATTTGCTGCTTGTAAATCTAGTATTTGATATACTAAGTCTAATTTTTTTAAAGAACGGAACTTAGGGACCTTTAATTCTTTTGCAATCTCTTGTAATTCAGAGAGTTTTTTTTCTTTTAGTTGTGAAATTTCAAACATTTATGTTTAATTGAATGTAATATATGTGAATATAATTTGAGTTATTCTGAAAAAAATATTGATTTTTTATCCGGAGAAATAACAACCTGCAATTGTGGTTGTTGTGAATTATTACTGCAATTATACAACTTTATTTTAATTTTTAATACTAATTGTTTAAAGAAACTACTATTTTTGCTATCTAGTTTTATAAAAACAGATGTTACAACGTATTCAAACTATATACTTATTATGTGCCGCAGGAATTTCTGCTGGACTAATTTTTGTATTCAATTTATGGATAACAAATGCAGGTAATATAGTATTTGCAAAAGATAAAGTGTTGTATTTAGGTTTGTTTCTAGGCTCTGCTATTTTATCATTAATAGCCATTTTTATGTTTAAAAACAGGAAACTTCAATTTGTATTGGGGCGACTTAACATCATATTAAACTTTATTTTATTAGGATTTTTTGTGTATTTATCTCTAAATATATCTGGAGAAACGGCGGTTTCTGAGAAAGGTATTGGGATGTTCATTCCTATTATTTCTATCGTGTTATTGGTATTAGCCAATAAGGCCATTAAGAAGGATGAAGACCTCGTAAAATCTGTAGATAGATTACGATAAACCTAACATAATAGTAATAGTGCGTAAAACCCAAGGCGAAAGCTTTGGGTTTTTTTGTTGCTTCGAGTTAAATTCTGAAATAATTTTGTATCAAAAAGTTGGGCGTTACCCGAAAAGGGTCGGGCTTTCTGCTATATCTTTTTTAAACGCCATTGCGAGTACGAAGGACGCAGCAATCTGTTAAATATAAGTTCTAAATAACCTTTATTTTTATTAGTATTAAAAAAGGATGCCGCTACAATCCCTAACGCACCTACCAAAGAACATAGTTTAATTAAATAATAATATGCCGTAATAATAAGAAAGTCCTTCCTCTTGAAAAGGATTTAAGGTGAGAATTCAATAACTTCTAAATTATCAATTTTACTACCATCAATAGTAAAACGAAGCATAGTACGTGTTTTATGAAACCCATGTTTTCCAACTGCACCAGGATTCATGTGTAATAAATTCAGTTTTTTATCAGGCATTACTTTCAAAATATGCGAATGCCCAGAAATAAATAATTTTGGCGGATTTGCTCTAATGTTGTCACGAACTCTAACATTATACGCTTTTGGGTAACCGCCAATATGCGTTATCCAAACATCAACATTTTCACACATAAAACGATTGTTTTCAGGGAACTCTAATCGTATTTTGGCATCATCAATATTACCATAAACACCTTTTAATGGCTTTAGTTTTTTTATAGCATCTGTTACTTTTAAATCCCCAATATCGCCTGCATGCCAAACTTCGTCAGCTAGTTTTACATATTTTAAAACAGCGTCATCAATATAACTATGAGTATCAGAAAGTAATAATATTTTTGTCATTTATAAGTGTTGTAAAATATATTGGTAAAGTTATAGATAATTGTTTTAATCTGTTATGAAATTAAAAGGTTGATGATGAATTTTTATTGACCTTGTCAGAAAAAAACGATAACTTCGTTTAACACTCTATAAAAATAATTGTGGTGGTGTGCTTAAACAAAGGTAGTGCCTGTTTGCTACACCTGATTTTTCCTTCGGAAAATCTTCGTACGCAAATTG
>CAZLXG010000061.1:3728-12088 GCA_964563585.1 uncultured Flavobacteriaceae bacterium
TTTTCCTTCGGAAAATCTTCGTACGCAAATTGCAACTATTCTTATACAAACAGGTTAGCATAATTTAAAATCAACCAAGTAAATGATAGGAATATTAGTCGCAATTACCATTTCGTGGTTACTGCTATATTTAATTGAAAAGAAGAATATTTTAGCATTAGGATTTCTTCCAATGGTCAAAAGATTAAAACAATTCCTAATTGGATTTCTAATTACTGGAATACTTTGCGTTCTCGTTCAATACTTAGAATCATATCTTAAATCATCTATTTGGGTTTTAAATGAAAATATTACTGGCGAAATTATTTTAAAATCATTTTGGTGGGATTTTAAATCTGTATTAACAGAAGAACTTATTTTCCGTGGAGCACTACTCTATATTCTAATCCGAAAAATTGGTTCGAAAAAGAGTATTTTAATTTCTGCAATTGCGTTCGGAATCTATCATTGGTTTTCATATGGAGTTTTAGGAAATGTTATGGCAATGATTTTAGTATTTATAGGAACTGGACTAATGGGTTATGCTTGGGCTTGGGCATTTTCGAAAACCAAATCTTTAATGCTTCCTTTTGGATTTCATTTAGGCTGGAATTTTATTTACAATACTATATTTTCAAAAGGTCCTTTAGGGGAGTTATTCCTAATTTCTCAAGGCGGAAAAGAATTAACTGATTGGACTTCGCTTTTGAACTTTGTAACGGGATTGGTCTTAGTTCCAATTTTGATATTGATTTATGTTAAATGCTTTGTGAAAGATGAAACAAAATCGAAAATATAACGGAATAAAAAACTATGCCTAACAGCTATTAAAAAAAGCCTCTCATTTCTGAGAAGCTTTCATATATTTTAAAACTTTAAAAGAATATTAAAGCGCAGCAATATGTTTTGCTAGACCAGACTTTAAGTTAGCTGCTTTATTAGCATGTATAACATTTTTCTTAGCCAATTTATCAATCATAGAAACAATAGAAGGAAACATTTTTTCTGCATCTTTCTTTTTTGTTAACTCACGTAATTTTTTAATAGCATTACGAGTTGTTTTATGCTGATATTTATTAATTAAACGTTTAGCTTCGTTGCTTCTAATTCTTTTTAATGCTGACTTGTGATTTGCCATTTTGTTTTTTCTTTTATTAAAATTGTAGCCCGTAGGGGAATCGAACCCCTCTTACATGGATGAAAACCATGCGTCCTAGCCGATAGACGAACGGGCCATTTGTTTTAAGTACTTAAAAATTTAATCCTAATATACTTTTCAAATAACTTACAATGTCTCCATTGCGGATGCAAAAATACAACTATTTTTAAATGTCACAATAGCTAGATAATTTTTTTTTAAAAAATTTTAAAACTAATTGAAATTAGTACGCTTTTGCGAACAAAACACGCTGTTTTGAGGGCTTTCCACTATACACACAAACACCTGTTTCTTCCTTTGAGCCTAAAGGAATACACCGTATTGTCGCTTTTGTTAGCTCTTTTATTTTATTCTCACTTTCAGAAGTGCCATCCCAATGCGCAGAAACAAACCCAGTTTTGGTTTCTAAAACATCTTTAAATTCATCAAAAGTATCAACTTCAGTAATATGAGAATCTCTAAAATCGACCGCTTTTTTAAATAATGTTTTTTGTATTTCTTCTAATAAATCTGCAACAGTCGTAGTTAAATCATCTAAAGCAACAATTTCTTTAGTTAACGTATCTCGTCTTGCCAATTCAACAGTTCCATTTTCTAAATCTTTTGGACCAATTGCTATACGCAATGGCACACCTTGTAATTCGTGTTGTGCAAATTTGGCTCCAGGACGTCGCGTATCTCTATTATCAAACTTAACCGTTATATTTTTACTTCTTAAGTCACTTACAATACCATTTACAATTTCTGTTATAGCTTCTAATTGTTCATCATTTCTAAAAATAGGTACAATTACTACTTGATTTGGTGCTAAACTTGGTGGTAACACTAATCCATGGTCATCACTATGCGTCATAATTAACGCACCAATTAATCGTGTTGAAACACCCCAAGATGTTGCCCAAACATAATCTTGTTTTCCTTCTCTATTTGCAAATTTCACATCAAATGCTTTTGCGAAATTTTGACCTAAAAAGTGTGATGTTCCTGCTTGTAACGCTTTTCCATCTTGCATTAATGCTTCAATACAAAAGGTTTCTTCAGCTCCAGCAAAACGCTCACTTTCAGTTTTTACACCTTGTATTACAGGAATAGCCATAAAATTTTCAACAAACGTAGCGTATACATTATTCATCAACTTAGCCTCTGCAACTGCTTCCTTTTTAGTTTCATGAGCTGTATGTCCTTCTTGCCATAAAAATTCTGCTGTACGTAAAAATAAACGTGTACGCATTTCCCAACGTACTACATTTGCCCATTGGTTTATTAATAATGGTAAATCTCTATACGATTGAACCCAACCTTTAAACGTATTCCAAATAATAGCTTCACTAGTTGGTCTTACAATAAGCTCTTCTTCTAACTTAGCTTCAGGGTCTACTCGTAGCTTACCAGGGTTATCTGGGTCATTTTGTAATCTATAATGAGTAACAATAGCACACTCTTTTGCAAAGCCTTCTGCATTTTTTTCTTCTGCTTCAAACAAACTTTTTGGTACAAATAATGGAAAATACGCATTTTCATGCCCTGTTTCTTTAAACATTTTATCTAATTCTGCTTGCATTTTCTCCCAAATCGCATAACCGTATGGCTTAATTACCATACAACCTCTAACTGCTGAATTCTCCGCTAAGTCCGCCTTTACAACAAGTTCGTTATACCATTTTGAATAATCTTCTGCTCTACTCGTAAGTTTTTTACTCATATCAATGTTTTGGCACAAATATTGTGACTATGTTAAATAATAAAATAGTTCAGCAAAACTAACTATTTTTGTTTTGTTAACAATAAAATTCTCGAGATATGCAATATATTAACTACTTAAAAAGAAAAATGCCAATAGTTGCCATTTTTGGTTTACTACTTGGTTTATCATCATGTGGCTCATATCAATACGTTGGTGTTGATAATGATGGTGTTTATGGCGACATACAAAAACCTGTACAACAAAAAGATGTTGCGGTAGCTTCAAACAACAATTATTATCAAAATTATTTTAAAAATAAATCTTTAGAACTCGATAATCAGTTTTCTGAAGATATCTATTTTACTGATATAGATTCTTATGTTGGTAAAAATTACGTTGAAAACGATTCAATTAACAATAACTACCAAGGTTATGCTGGTTGGGGGCAAAATAATAGCGAAGTAACTATTAATATAAACTCTGGTTATGGATATGGCTACAATTCTTGGTGGAACAGACCTTATTACAATAATTGGGGATATTATGGTTGGAATCATTATAGTTTTTATGATTCTTATTGGTGTCCACCTTATTATGGTGGTTACTACAATAGCTGGGCTTACAATCCTTACCGTTATGGATATTATGGTTCTCGTTATAGAAACTACGGATATTATAATAGATATAACAATTACTACAGCAGTTCAAGAGGTTTAGCTTATAATGCAGGAAGACGCAATAGTCTTGTCTCATCAAATCGCTCTAGCAGTTTAAATAACTCACGATCTTATGTTTCTAGAAGAGGTACAACTTCAACTATAAATAGACGTAGTAGAACTGGTACACGTGTAGGGAATACGGTTGTAAGAAGAAATCGAGTAGCAACTCCGTCTTCAAATTCAATAACTCGTTCTTCTTCTACAGTAAGAAGAAATCCAGGAACTAGACCTACTAGAATTATTTCAAGATCTACAAATGGCAACAACTCTAGCGTAAGAAGAAATACTACTGGAAGAAGAAGTAGCACCGTTTCAAGACCAGCTAGAAGTAGCAGTAGTCGCTCTAGCACAGTTTCAAGACCAACTAGAAGCAGCAGTAGATCTACAACTTCAAGATCATCAAGTAGTAGCAGAAGTTCAGGAAGTAGAAGAAGTTCTGGCTCATCATCTGGTAAAAGACGCGGTTAAAATCACAAAAAATAAAAAAATTTTAATATGAAAAAGTTACAATTACTATTCATAGGCATGCTATCTATGTCTACTTTAAATGCCCAAGATATAACAGATGCATTACGCTATTCTCAAAGTGAAATTCAAGGAACTGCTCGTTTTAGAGCTTTAAGTGGTGCATTTGGTGCTTTAGGTGGCGATATGAGTGCGGTTAGTTTAAATCCTGCTGGCTCAGCTATTTTCACTAGCAGTCATGCATCATTTAGTTTATCAAATTTAGAAACAACAAATGACGCACAATACTTTAATGGATTAGGAAGAACAAACGACTCAAATTTCGACCTTAATCAAGGTGGAGCTGTTTTTGTTTTTGCAAGTAACGATGATTCGCCTTGGAGAAAATTTACTTTAGGTCTCGCATATGATAAAACCAATAATTTTGATGATAATTGGTTTGCGTTTGGAACAAATACAAATAACAACTCTATAGATAGTTACTTTTATTATTATGCAGACGGATTACGTTTAGATAAAATTTCTGCTTTAGATGGCGAATCTTTAACTGATGCTTATGCAGATATAGGTAATGTTTACGGTTTTGGTAATCAACAAGCATTTTTAGGTTTTGAATCTTTTATTTTAGAACCAGGCGATGTAACAGATAATGCTAATACAACCTATTTTTCAAACTTAGCAGATGGCACATTTAATCATGATTATACGTATGTATCCTCAGGTTATAACGGGAAATTAACATTTAACATGGCAGCTCAATATGGAGATAATTTATATTTAGGCTTAAATTTAAATTCACACTTTATAGACTACGAACGCTCAACTTTATTATTTGAAGACAATACAAATGCGGGTTCAATAATTACCGATATAGAGTTTAAAAATAATTTATCAACTCTAGGACACGGGTTTTCATTTCAATTAGGTGGTATTTTAAAGCTTAATAAAGAATTTAGAATTGGTTTAACTTACGATTCTCCAACATGGTATACTATTGAAGAGGAAACTACTCAATATTTAGCAACCAATGGAGATAATGGATTTGCTGAAGTTAACCCACAAATTATAAATATTTACCCAGAATACAAATTACAAACACCTGCTAAAATAACAGGAAGTTTAGCCTATATTTTTGGCAAGCAAGGTTTAATAAGTTTTGATTATTCTCGTAAAGATTATAGTAGCACAAAGTTTAAACCAAAATCTGATTACACAAATACAAATAGTGAAATTAGTAATATGTTAACCGATGCTTCTACATATAGAATTGGTGGTGAATACAAGCACGAACAATTTAGTTTTAGAGGCGGTTATCGTTTTGAAGAAAGTCCATATAAAAATGGTGTTACTGTTGGTGATTTAACAGGTTACTCCTTCGGAATTGGTTACAATTTTGGAAATACAAAATTAGATTTAACATTTGATGAATCTAGTAGAACTAATGAAACACAATTATATAATGTTGGTTTAATTGATACTGTTTTAATTGATAGAATAAATTCGAATTTAACCCTATCGTTAAGTTTCAATATTTAAAAACCATTTACAAAATATTTTAAAAAAGCTTGGATATTTATATTCAAGCTTTTTTGTTTTTAATGTAATTTGATTAAGAAACAGAAGACATATTTGTAGACTAATTAATTGTTTGTTAATACAAAACATAACAAAAGTGTTTTACTTATCTTTGCAGACTAAAATAAGATTTTTCAGACTAATGAAAATTGAAAATAATATAGAAGAATTTGAAGCTTTAGGAGATGACCATATTGGCTCCTCATCAAATACACCATTGCGTAATGATGCATTTAGACTTTCTAATGAAGAAAAAATAGAGATTATTAAAGATGATGTGCGTCATATTTTAGAAACCTTAGGTTTAGATTTAGATGATGATAGTTTAAGTGGCACTCCAAATCGTGTTGCCAAAATGTTTGTTAAAGAAATTTTTGGAGGTTTAAATCCAAATAACAAACCAAAAGCTTCAACTTTTGAAAACAAATACAAATACGGCGAAATGTTAGTTGAAAAAAACATTACACTGTATTCAACTTGCGAGCATCACTTATTACCAATCATTGGAAAAGCACATATTGCCTATATTTCAAACGGCACAGTAGTTGGTTTATCTAAAATGAATCGTATTGTAGATTATTATGCAAAACGCCCACAAGTACAAGAGCGTTTAACCATTCAAGTAGTTAAAGAACTTCAAGAAGTTTTAAACACAAAAGATGTAGCATGCGTTATTGATGCAAAACATTTATGTGTAAATTCTAGAGGTATAAAAGATATTGAAAGTAGCACCGTAACTTCAGAATATGGAGGCAAATTTAAAGAAGAAGCTACACGAAGAGAGTTTTTAGATTATATTAAATTAGAAACAAAATTTTAGAAAACTACAAATAGTTTAATGGAACTTTACACGCATCAATCAATTCAAATTTACAACTCTTTATCCGGTAAAAAAGAAACATTCAAACCTATAAACGAAGGTTATGTTGGCATGTATGTTTGCGGACCAACTGTATATAGCAATGTGCATTTAGGTAATGTAAGAACCTTTATGTCTTTTGATGTTATTTTTCGTTATTTAAAACATTTAGGATATAAAGTTCGCTATGTTCGGAATATTACGGATGCTGGGCATTTAGAAAACGATGCCGATGAAGGTGAAGATAGAATCGCTAAAAAAGCACGGTTAGAGCAGATTGAACCTATGGAAGTTGTACAACGCTATACTGTAGATTTTCATAATATTCTTAATACATTTAACTTTTTACCGCCAAGTATAGAACCAACAGCAACTGGTCATATTATTGAACAAATTGAATTAATTAAGAATATTCTAGATAAAGGTTTTGCATACGAAGTAAATGGTTCTGTTTATTTTGATGTTCATAAATTCAATAAAACACACGATTACGGAAAACTAAGTAAACGCAAACTTGAAGATTTAATTCACAATACGCGCGCATTAGATGGGCAAAGCGATAAAAAGAATCCACAAGATTTTGCGCTTTGGAAAAAAGCAGAACCTCAACATATTATGCGTTGGCCTTCGCCTTGGAGCAATGGTTTCCCAGGTTGGCATTTAGAATGTACCGCCATGAGTACCAAGTATTTGGGTGAACATTTCGATATTCATGGTGGTGGAATGGATTTAAAATTCCCACATCACGAATGTGAAATCGCACAAAATGAAGCTGCCAAAGGTCAAACGCCAGTAAACTATTGGTTGCATGCCAATATGTTGATTATGAACGGTAAAAAAATGGCGAAATCTACAGGTAATTATATTTTACCAAGCGAGATTTTTTCAGGTAAAAATGATAATATTACTAAAGCATTTACGCCAAGTGTAGCACGTTTTTTCATGTTACAAGCACATTACAGAAGTATTTTAGATTTTACCAATGATGGCTTATTAGCAAGTGAAAAAGGATTTTACAGATTAATGGATGCTGTTAATTTGTTAGACGATTTGAAACCTTCTGAAACGTCAAATATTGATATAAATACATGGAAACAGAAATGTTACGATGCTATGAATGACGATTTTAATTCGCCAATTTTAATTGCCAATTTATTTGAAGCTGTTAAATACATTAATCAAATAAAAGACCATTCTGAAACTTTAAATACTGAAGATTTAGCTACTTTAAAAAATACAATTAATACTTTTGTTTTTGATATTTTAGGATTAGAAAACGTTTCTAAAAACGAATCTGGTAACGATAAACTTTCTGGTGCTGTTGATGTTTTAATAAAATTAAGACAAGATGCTAGAGCAAATAAAGATTTTGCATTATCAGATAAAATACGTGATGAATTAGCAGAAGCTGGCATTTTACTTAAAGATGGTAAAGATGGCACAACGTTTTCTGTGAATTAGTTTAGTTGTTCGTCGTTTGCTATTAAGTTATTTTACTTTCTTTCGACTTAATAACTCAACAACACACAAAATAAGAATTAATGAAACTACTCATTGCGCCTTTTCTTTTTATAATAAAAGTATATCAAAAATTGATATCTCCTTTTACGCCTGCAACGTGTAGATTTCAACCAACATGCTCGCATTACAGTAAAGAAGCTTTACAAAAACATGGTTTATTTAAAGGTGGAAAATTAGCATTGAAGCGAATATTTAGTTGTCATCCTTGGGGGAAAAGTGGTTATGACCCAGTACCTTAATCAAGTTTTATACTCTTGATTTTGTAAAAAATTTCAACTACCTTCGTTTAACGTCTGATATGATATAAAACGTTGAAACGCTTTTATATCAGCGAAACATTGGCACTTATTTGAGAAAAAAAATGAAACGATTAACTAAATTTATAGAAAAGAATATTTC
>CAZLXG010000062.1:0-12010 GCA_964563585.1 uncultured Flavobacteriaceae bacterium
AAATTCAAGGCGATAATGAAGAAAACATTAAGGATACTAATTATGGAAATAATCTTGTAAATAATAATGTTGAGTTCCTAAATCACGGTACAAAAACCACAGGTGTTATTTCTAAAATTAACCAGAAAAATGACATTGAGATTATGTCGTTGGCTATATCTTGCTATGGCGATGAACACGATAAAGATATAGCATTTGGCAATACGTTATGCCGTTAATAATGGAGCAAAAGTCATTAATATGAGTATTGGTAAAGAATTTTCTTTACATAAAAATTGGGTTTTTGAAGCCATTAAATATGCAGAAAAACACGATGTTTTAATTGTGTCCGCCGCAAGTAATTCAAATTTTAATCTAAATGATAATAATAATCATTACCCTAACGATAACATTAATAATGAAGATGAGGTTTCAGATAATTTTTTATTAGTTGGTGCTAGCACTTATTTCCTTAATGAATATTTAAAAGATAGCAGTTCAAATTACGGAAATATTGATGTCGATGTTTTTGCCCCTGGCGATAAAATTTATACAACGGTTCCAAATGATAAATACACTTCAAATTTTGGAGGAACTTCTGCTGCTGCTGCAATAACTTCTGGTATTGCAGCTTTAATACGTTCTTATTATCCTAAGCTCTCAGTTTCACAAGTGAAACATCTTATTATGGATAGTGGTTTAGAATACAATTTGAACGTTAAGGTAAATGATACTTTATTACCTTTTAACACATTGTCAAAATCTGGCAAGGTGGTTAATGCTTATAATGCTTTAATTATGGCAGATAGAATTTATAGGAAGCAATAAGTGCTTTAAAAACACTAAAATTATTAAGAAATCCATTAGAAATAAAGAATACTCAAGAGCAAGAAAATATTACACTTACCAATAGAGAAGTTGAGGTTTTAGAGCAACTTAGTAAAGGTTTGAGTTATAATTTAATTGCCGAAAATCTAATTCTTTCTACAGGAACTGTTAGAAAACATATCGAAAATATCTACAAAAAACTTCAAGTGCATAATAAACTTGAAGCTGTGCAAAAAGCACAAAGAAACAATCTTATATAAACATAAACTTAGCTTAACTTTTGGATAACCTAAGTTGCTAACTACTAAACTACATTTGTAATGTATTAGAGTTAGTTGAGTCAAAATTACATTAGTTAGACTTCGTGTGTCGAAGGAAGCTAATGTTTTTTTGTTTAAATTCGTGAATGCGAAAAATTCTATTCGGTGTTATTATCACTTTAGTTATACTATTCACTTTTAAGTATTGCGGAGAGAAGCGCGAAGATAAATTAGTACTTCACGAAAATTCTTTACTTATTCAAGAGCAAATAAAACATGTAGGTAAGTTGGTTGTTACCGAAGGTCATTTTAGTGAAGTGTTTAATTATAAAAACTCTAAAGAAATTTTTGGTGATTATTTTACTTCAGAAAAAAAGGCATTAGTAGTTGTAAATGCAAATGTTACTATTGCTTACGACTTAAGTAAAATTGAATTTGAAATTGATGAAGACAATAAAATACTACAAATTTTAAGTATTCCGGAAGAAGAAATCAATATAAATCCAGATTTTGAGTATTATGATATTCAATCTGATTTTTTAAACCCTTTTGAAGCTAAAGATTATAACGATATAAAAAACACAGTAAAAGCTTCGTTAGAAAATAAAATTGAGCAATCTGATATAAAAGCAAATGCGCAAAACCGACTAATTAGCGAACTTTCAAAATTCTATATTCTAACAAATTCTTTAGGCTGGACTTTACAGTATAACGAAACTTCAATAACAAGTATTAAAGAGTTGAATACAATAAAGTTATAATTTACTTTGTAGGCTTTTCCATCCACCACCATTTGTGGCTTCAATGCCGTTGTTGTTTAAAATACTAGCAGCTTGACCAGAACGCATACCACTTGCACAACAAGTAATAATTGGTTTGTTAAATTTTTTAATTTCTGATAGTTTTCCACTAATAACTTGTAACGAAATATTTTTTGAACCCGAAATAGCACCTTGTTTATATTCAGATATTGTTCTTACATCAATTATAATAGCATTTCTTGATTGAAAGTCTTTAATTTTATTCGTTTTATTTCCTGTTAGGAAATCAAATAATCCCATATTGTTTAATATTTACTGCAAATTACTTCATTTTATTTTGAAATGAATGTAACAAGAGTTACAAGGTGATTTTTGTGTATCTTCATACTTTTATTAAAGCATATTTATGAACAAGCAAAGGCTGTTAGAAGTTCACGAAAGAATAAAACCTTATATACACAGAACTCCAGTTTTAACATCACAATTATTAAATAATTTGTGTAATGCAGAAGTGTTTTTTAAATGCGAGAATTTTCAAAAGATGGGAGCTTTCAAAATGCGAGGAGCAACCAATGCTATTTTAAATTTATCAGAAGCTAAAAAAAGCAAAGGTGTAGTAACACATTCATCAGGTAATTTCGCTCAAGCTTTATCGCTAGCAGCAAAAAGTGTAGGTGTAAAAGCTTATATAGTGATGCCCGAAAATGTACCACAAGTAAAAAAAGAAGCGGTAAAATTTTATGGAGGTATTATTATAGAATGTGCTGCAAATGCAATGGCTAGAGAGGTCGAAGCGGCAAAAATTCAAAAAGAAACAGGAGCAACGTTTATTCATCCATCAAATGATGATAATGTTATTTACGGTCAAGGAACTGCGGCTATAGAATTGATAGAAAATTATCCAGATTTAGATTATATTTTTACGCCAGTTGGCGGCGGCGGATTATTAGCAGGAACTATTTTAGCCGTAAATAATTTTTCTAATAAGTGTAAAGTTATTGCAGGCGAACCTATGAAAGCTGATGATGCGTATCGGTCTTTAATGTCTGGTAAAATTGAAAATAATGATAATACAAATACGATTGCAGATGGTTTAAGAACACAATTAGGCGATAGGAATTTCCCAATTATAAAAAAGTATATTGATAGAATAATTCGAGTTGAAGAAGATGAAATTATTAATGCCATGAAATTTATTTGGCAATACATGAAAATTATTATAGAACCATCTAGTGCGGTAGCATTTGCAGCTGTTTTAAGCCATAAAGAAGTGTTGAAAAATAAAAAAATTGGCGTAATACTTTCTGGTGGAAATGTTGATTTGTCTAACCTTCCATTTTAGGATAATTATTGTAATTTGTCATCATGTTAGAACCCTACGTAAAATTAAAAGTTGAAAATAAAATTGGTTATATCGAGTTTTTTCACCCCGAACATAATGCAATGCCAAGTGAAAACCTTCAAAAGTTAGAAAAACTAATTATTGATGCAGGTAAAAGTGAGAGCATTAAAGTTATTGTTTTAAAAAGTGGTGGAGATAGAACATTTTGTGCTGGTGCTAGTCTTAAAGAGCTTATTGCTATTGATAATGTAGATGATGGTAAACAGTTTTTTTCTGGGTTTGCAAGTGTTATAAATGCGATGCGAAAATGCCCGAAATTAATTATTGGACGTGTGCAAGGGAAGGCAGTTGGTGGTGGCGTTGGTTTAGTTGCGGTAACCGATTATTGTTTAGCAACACAATATGCTTCAATTAAATTAAGTGAACTAAGTATTGGTATTGGCCCTTTTGTAATTGAGCCAGCAGTATCAAGAAAAATGGGCATGAATACCATGTCGCAAATGACAATAGATGCTGAAACGTTTTTTTCTGCGGATTTTGCTAAAGAAAAAGGATTGTATGCTGATGTTTTTGAAACTGTAGATGATTTAGATGAAGCCGTAAAATCACTTGCTAAAAAACTAAGTACTTATAACCCAGAGGCTTTAAAGCAAATGAAAGCTGTATTTTGGAAAAACACACAACATTGGGATGCTTTACTTAATGAACGAGCTGAAATTAGCGGAAAATTAGTATTAAGTAACTTCACTAAAGAAACCTTAAAACGATTTAAATAAACCACCAAAATTTTCAAATCCATTATTTTCAGGATTATCTATATCCATAGAATCATTTAAACTTGTATCATATATTTTCCAATTATTTTTCTTAGTTAATTCAATTATTTTACAACAATTTTCTGTCTAACAATTTCCAATCCATCATCAATTAAACGTCCAACTTCTGGCTTATTTTGTTTAATAGTTTCTAAATGGTTTAAAATGTTATCACACAGTTTGGTTTCGTTTCCTTTAAATGCTAACTCATAAAGTTCAATAGGTAATAACCAATCGTTTGGATGTTTTTCAATAAGCTGTTCTAACACTTTAGTTCTAGAAATGGTTCTGTTTGTTTCTTCTCTATAATCACGTACTTGTTGATAAAACGCTTCCAATTCTAATTGTTCTTTCGTTTTTTTAACATGAATGGTTTTACTAGTTGTCAGATGTGTAATTAAGTTAAAACTATTTAAATCTGCTGGGCCAGAAAACGCTGAAACAATATCTTTTCCAACTGCCATATCATAAATGCCCCAATCAGGTTTAAATAAAATAGTGTCGTGATGTGTAACTGTGCAATTTTTAAAACTGATAAGTATTATTTTGCCTTGAAGATTACGTTTTCCAGTAATAATTTCACCTGAAACTGTAATGCCGCCTTCAAATTCTAAAGTTATGTTTTGTCCTTCATAAATATCGTAGGCACTTAAATCACGCGGACTCATATCTTCAATAGCTAAATTGATGCCTTTTAATTTCCCGATAGGAGAACCAAAACCATCTGCATGAGTTTCAACACCATGACCAACCATTTCCTTTTCTCTATAAGCTAAAGCAGTTTCGTTAGTAGTTTGAATATAGATAGGTTTTCTTTCATGTTCAATAACATTTGTGAAAATACCCGAAATTTGAATGCCTGTGCTTAACTCAATAGTTCCTAGTGCTTTGGAATGTATTAATTTGTTGATTCCAGAAAGTCCACCTTTACGCAATGCCATGGTATTAGCAAATTCTTCTAAAACTAAACTTAAATATGAAAAGTCTGGCGTGATAAATAATTGAGGTTGAGGTTTTGTAATATCGAAATTTTTGTAGGTTGCATCAATGTTATACGGTAGTTTTTCAACTTCATCTGTCATACACCAAGCACTTTCTCCAATAGAAGAAAGTAAACCTGCACCATAAATTTTTGGATTTTCTAAAGAACCAATTAAACCATATTCAACAGTCCACCAATGTAAATTTCTAATCAAAGCCATTTCACTTGGTTTACCCATGTTTTCTTGAAGTTCTTCTACTTTTCTTTCCGCGGAAGCGATATCGTTTTCAGTAGAATTTGGTGCTTCTTTTATAATAGATAAATGCCTTACAGCTTCATATAATTCGTAATCTTTAGCCGATGAAATAGCTTTACTGCCAACTTCTCCAAAACGGCGTAAATATTCTGCATATTCAGGATTTGCAATAATAGGAGCGTGCCCTGCACCTTCGTGAATAATATCTGGCGCTGGTGTGTATTCAATATGTTCTAATTGCCTAATATCGCTAGCAATAACCAATACATTATACGCTTGAAACTCCATAAAGGCATTTGGTGGAATAAATCCATCAACCGCAACAGCTGCCCAGCCAATTTCTTTTAAAATACGGTTCATGCCATACATATTAGGAATGTTATCAACCGAAATACCTGTTTGCTTTAAACCATTTAAGTACGATTTGTGAGCTACGGTATTTAAAAAATCTACATTTTTACGCATTACGTAACGCCAAACGGCTTGATTAATTGCTGAATAATCCTCGTAGTTTTGAGGTTTCATAAACTGCTTTAAATGTTTGGGTAAACGATTTAAAATAGGATTGGTTTCGATTGTATTAGACATAGTTTTCTATATGAAAATTCTATAGTAAAAATACGAATTATTGACGACTTCAATAGTATTGGAAATGTTAAACTAAATTGGTCTTAAACAAAAAAAGCAACTCATTTGAGTCGCTTTTTTTTTATTTTAATGTTGTGCACCTGGAGGATATTTCTCCATGATTTTCGCTACAAACTCTTTTATGCGTTCTTCTTTTTTACTCATGTTTTTAGATAAATAACCAGTTCCCATACCTTGCCAAACGAGTTCTTTTTTATTGGCATCGATTAAATCTATATATAAAACACCTTCGGTAGAACGCGAAACGGTGCTATAATTATTCCAATACCAAGGATTCCATCCCCAACCATAACCATAATGTCCGTAGCCATTATTGTATACATTTATTTTTTCACGAGATTTGGTAAACAAGCTTACCAATAAATCTGGATTTTCAGATTTTGTAAAACCTTTAGCTAAAAGTTCAGCTTCAATAGCACGTAAAATTCGGCGTTTATCTAAATCGCTAATTTCAGCTTTATCAATGCCGTTTTTAAAAAAAGCAAAGGTTTTGTATTCGCCAAATTTTGCGTCTTTATCATAGTCGGTTGCCACTCTTACAGAGGTGCAAGATGATACCACTATTAGTAACGCTAAAAGTGGTAATGTTTTCAATAATTTTTTCATAGCTTATAATATTTGTTTCTTTTACTATTAAATAAAGAAAGGGTTAATGTTTTTTAGTATTATAGATAGCATCAATAACCATACCAAGCAAATGATATAAAAAACATCAATTTATTGCTTTATACTATTGGTTTTTTTATCGTAACCATATGGGCAATGCCTGCATCCGCTTTCGCAACAATAGCCTCTTTTAAGGTGATATTGTTCTGTGAAACAGCGGTAGCCTTCTGGCGTCATGTAATAATCTCCTTCTTCAATGGGGATAAATTTCTTCATACTTAAACAAATATAATGTAAATTGGATTGATTTTTGAATGTTGTAGCTTATGATTTTTGTTACAAAATATTTAGTTCCTAAAGGATATACCGGATTAACAATATTTCCTTTTGTGTTTTTAAAATCGAAGCATTTAAAGAATGACTATGTTTTAATTAATCATGAAAAAATACATTTGCGTCAACAGTTAGAACTATTAATTATTCCTTTTTACCTAGTTTATGTGTTGGAGTTTTTAGTGCGATTAATTCAATATAAAAATTGGAATTTAGCGTACCAAAATATTTCTTTTGAACGAGAAGCATATTGCAACGAACTGGACTTAGATTATTTAAAACAACGACCATTTTGGAGTTTTTTCAAGTATCTTTGTGTTAATGATCTTTAAACTTCAAAATAGTGTTAACCAACCCATAAATTCACCTAAAAATAAAGGTGTTGAGCTCTATTTAAAACGCGAAGATGAAATTCATCCTTTTGTGTCTGGTAACAAATACCGAAAACTAAAATATAATCTTATTGAAGCTGAAAAATTAGGCGTAAAAATCTTGCTTACTTTTGGAGGTGCTTATTCAAATCATATAGCAGCAGTGGCATCAGCAGGAAACGAATTGGGTTTTAAAACCATTGGAGTTATTAGAGGTGAGGAGTTAAAAGAGAAAGTATTTTTTAACCCAACATTAAATTTTGCACAACAATGTGGTATGCGATTTGAGTTTGTTTCTCGTGAAAATTATAGAGATAAAACGTCTGAAGGATTTATAAATAATTTGAAAGATAAATTTGGTGATTTTTACTTAATTCCAGAAGGCGGCACAAATACTTTAGCTATTAAAGGATGTGAAGAAATTTTAACTAAAACTGATAAATATTTCGATTATATATGTTGCGCTGTCGGAACAGGAGGAACCATTTCTGGGCTTATAAATTGTTCAAAACCTAGTCAACAAGTTTTAGGTTTTCCAGCATTAAAAGGTGATTTTTTACAACAAGATATTAGTAGATTTGTATATAAAACTAATTGGAAATTAATTACCGATTATCATTTTGGTGGTTACGCTAAAATAAAAGAGGAATTGATTGCGTTTATAAATGAATTTAGTAGTTCTCAAGATATTCTTTTAGATCCTGTATATACTGGTAAAATGATGTTTGGAATTTTCGATTTAATTGAAAAAGGATTTTTTCCAAAAGGCACAAAGGTTTTAGCAATTCATACTGGTGGTTTACAAGGAATAGTTGGAATGAACGCTATTTTAAAAAAGAAGAATTTACCTTTAATTGAGTAAAATAATGAAGAAATTACTGTTAGTAATATGTTTAGGTTTCATGCTGTTTAGCTGCCGTTCTAAAAAAAGTGTGGTTACTAAACGACCAAAAAATAATACAGAACAAGTTGAAACAAAAAAAGAAACTTCAACAAAAACTTATGCAAACGCAACCGAAAGATATATTGATACTTACAAAGGTATTGCTCAAAACGAAATGCAACTCTATGGCATTCCTGCAAGTATAACGTTGGCACAAGGTGTTTTAGAATCGGGTTCTGGAAAAGGAACACTTTCTGTAAAAGCCAACAATCATTTTGGTATTAAATGTCATAAATGGACAGGTGCAAAAGTGTATCATGACGATGATAAAAAACAAGAATGTTTCAGGAAGTATAAAGATGTCAAATATTCGTATCGCGACCATTCGTTGTTTTTAAAAGATAGAAAACGATATGCAAAACTTTTCAAACTTAAAAAAGAGAATTATAGAGGTTGGGCAAAAGAATTAAGAAATGCTGGATACGCAACCGATAAAAAATACCCTCAAAAGTTAATTAGCTTAATTGAACGCTATAAATTATATGAGTTTGATAAAGAAGTTTTAGGCGATTCATATACAAAATATGAAGCTTCAAAAACGAGTAAAACGATTACTCATACTGTTGTAAAAGGCGATACTTTATATTCTATTTCAAGAAGACATAGCATAACAGTTGAGGAATTACAAAAATTAAATGGTTTGAGCGATACAACTATAAGTATTGGGCAAGAATTAAAAATAAAGTAAAAATTTAATGAGTTACAAAAGAAGTAGTGCCTTATTTGCTGAGGCTGAAAAAGTTATTCCAGGAGGTGTGAATTCGCCAGTAAGAGCGTTTAAAGCAGTAGGTGGAACTCCAATTTTTATAAAAGAAGCAAAAGGGGCGTATTTGTATGATGAAGATGGAAATCGATTTATTGATTATATAAATTCTTGGGGTCCAATGCTTCTAGGTCATGCATTTGAGCCTGTTGTAAATGCTATTATTGATAAAACAAAAAAAGGAACATCATTTGGTGCGCCAACCGAAATTGAAACTAAAATTGCAGAATTAGCTGTTTCTATGGTGTCGAATATTGATAAAATTAGATTCGTAAATTCAGGAACTGAAGCCTGTATGAGCGCCGTTCGTTTAGCGCGAGGTTTTACAGGAAAAGACAAAATTATAAAGTTTGCAGGTTGTTATCACGGTCATAGCGACTCATTTTTAATTCAAGCAGGAAGTGGAGCGGTTACATTTGGTTCGCCAAATAGTCCAGGCGTTACAAAAGGCACAGCAAAAGATACTTTGTTAGCAAATTATAATGACATTGAAAATGTTACCGAAGTAATTGAAGCTAATAAAAACGACATTGCATGTATTATTATAGAACCTGTTGCTGGTAATATGGGATGTATTCCGCCAAAAGAAGGATTTTTGCAAGCGTTGAGAGATTTATGTGATGCTAATAATATTTTGTTGATTTTTGATGAAGTAATGACGGGTTTTAGACTCGCAAAAGGTGGTGTGCAAGAACTTTATAACGTAAATGCAGATATTATTTGTTTTGGAAAAGTAATTGGCGGCGGTTTACCAGTTGGAGCTTTTGCTGCACGAAATGAAATCATGAATTATTTAGCACCGTTAGGTCCAGTATATCAAGCAGGGACGTTAAGTGGAAATCCGTTAGCAATGGCGGCAGGTTTAGCGATGTTAACTGAAATAAACAATGATAAGGATTTATTTAAAAAATTAGAAGAAAAGACTGTGTATTTGCATAAAGGTATTACTGAAGTGTTGAATGCTAATAATATTGCACATACCATAAATAGAATTGGATCTATGATTTCGGTACATTTTGATGAACGTGAAGTTATAGATTTTGAAACTGCTGCAAATGGGAATAATGATACTTTTAAAACATTTTTTCATGGCTTGCTAAACGAGGGTGTTTATATTGCGCCAAGTGCTTTTGAAACTTGGTTTATTACTGATGCTTTGACTTATGACGATTTAGATTTTACAATTGCTGCCATTAATAAGGTTGCGAAAACACTATAAAAAAAGAGCATTTCTAAATTTTAGAAATGCTCAAAAAACTAACTATAATAAAGTTTTAATCAAAAAAATTATTGTTTTCTCATGCCTCTGTCTTTTTTATTGTGCTTGCCTTTGTGGGACATTCTAGAAGTTTGAGATGTTTCCCATTTTGTAAATTGCTCATCATTTAAAATGGTTTTCATTTTCTTTTTCATAGCAATTTGATTGTCCAATTTAGCATTTATCATTGCTAAACGCTGCTCCTTTGTTGGTCTTTCAAAATTACCACTTCCTTTTTTTGCTTTCATAGCATTCATTTTAGCTTTTCTAACCGTAGCATTCTTTAAATGAATGCTGTAAATTTTAGTTTGCTGATTTTCGGTTAAATCTAAATGCAAAGTCATTTTTTTTGTTTGTAATGTCGCCATTTCTTCAGCAGAAAAATCATTGAAACGTTGCATTCCTTTTTGTTGTGCGATAGCTTGTAATCCTATTAAAGCTATAGCCATAAATATTAATTTTTTCATGTTTTATGTTTTATGATTAACTATTAGTAGGACTTTGTTAAAATGAAAAGGTTTAAAATAGATTGGTGTTTTAACGAGAAGTTAACATGGAAAGGGTTTGCGTTAGGGATTGCAGTGAAAATCCTTTTTGTGAGGTACGAGCAAAAAGATTGTAACGGAAAGCCCGACCCTTGTGGTAACGCCGAAATAAAAATTGTTATTTAGAAATAGGAATGGATAAACTAATGCCTGTTTGTATATCGGGTGCATTATTTACGAGTAAATCTTCTTTTAAATACAAAGAGATTTTATATTTGGGATGTCCGTAAGTATATATAAATGTCCAATTGGAAAGTGTTTTGTATAAAGTAGATACGCCATGTTGCCAACCTGCATTTATTTCTTGCCATTTGCCTAAAAGTTTATAATAATTGGCTTCTTCCTTTTTGTTGTAGCGTGATTGAATTTGGTATGCTATATTAAACGAATTATAGTTTCCTTTTTTAGTAAATTTTGTTATTTCTATATCGCTTTCAACAGTTGCTAAAAATGGATTGTTGCCTAAATCAATTACATCATCAAAATCAATTAAGTTCTTTTTTAAAAAACTCATTCCAACTCCAATATTCAGTTTGTAATTGTTTTTAAGTTGAATTTTTTTTACACCATTTGCAGAAATACCAACATCTATTGACGGATTAAATTTTGACGTATTAATTCCTAAGTGTGAACCAAAATTTAAAAAGATATTTTTGGTGTCATTTATTGAGAGTTTCGGGTAATAGAAATGATTGAATTCAATGCCACCAATAAAGAAGTCGTTGTTATGCAATTCTAATGTATTACCATTTCGGTCAACATATTTAAATTTACTTGATTTAATCCATAGTAACGCCTTCCGTAAGGGTCTTCGCCACCAGCAATATTGCTATGGAACCATTCAACATTTTCATCACTTGTAAAAAACGAAAATGGATATTTTCCTTTGGTAATTAAATAGGAGCGAAGCGTAATACTCAATTCGTGTCGCTTTGCAATAGGGAAATTAATACCAATTCTAAACTCTTTAATTACAGCGTCAATAACAATATTCATGTAATCTGCAGGCGTGGTTTCTTGGTCTATAAAAGTGAATGGTCTATTGTGCCAAATAATATTACTGAGTTGTTCTCTAACCGCTGGGTCTTTTGGGAAATAGGCTTCAAGAAAAGGGTGAAAGTTATTTCCGCTAATATGACTTATTGAAAGCGTAGTTTTTTTTGGAGGTGATATTTTGAAATTTTGATTTATTCTTGAACTAAAAATACCAAAATGATGTGTTGTTAAAATGCTGGGTTTTTCGATACCATTTTTAATTGATAGGCTATCTTTTTGTTGTGCCAGTAAAATTGTAGAGTAACAAAAAATGATAAAAAAGAA
>CAZLXG010000063.1:0-12010 GCA_964563585.1 uncultured Flavobacteriaceae bacterium
AACTGTGAATGCTAAGTAAAAATACAATTCTGAAAGCAATTCACAACTGAATGGATGCCTTTGTATTTATATTTTAGACTGTGAATGCTAAGTAAAAATACAATTCTGAAAGCAATTCACAACTGAGAAAACCTTACTAATAGGATGAAGTAAACTGTGAATGCTAAGTAAAAATACAATTCTGAAAGCAATTCACAACAGAACTTACCTCTATAATAAAAATGGTTAAACTGTGAATGCTAAGTAAAAATACAATTCTGAAAGCAATTCACAACTGAAAGCGTGCTTTTTTCATCATTTAAAATACTGTGAATGCTAAGTAAAAATACAATTCTGAAAGCAATTCACAACTGTAGGCTCTATACCGTAGAATTGCTTATTACTGTGAATGCTAAGTAAAAATACAATTCTGAAAGCAATTCACAACTTGTTAGTTTTTCTCCTGTTGATGTTTTAACTGTGAATGCTAAGTAAAAATACAATTCTGAAAGCAATTCACAACTGATGTCCGCAATGGGCGCTGTTGGTGGTGACTGTGAATGCTAAGTAAAAATACAATTCTGAAAGCAATTCACAACTAATAGCTATCAAAACAAAATTTATATAATACTGTGAATGCTAAGTAAAAATACAATTCTGAAAGCAATTCACAACTGTCAAGAGATAAAGCCCTACAACCGAATCACTGTGAATGCTAAGTAAAAATACAATTCTGAAAGCAATTCACAACCTCAGGAGGTAAGGGTTGTAGATTTTCTTTACTGTGAATGCTAAGTAAAAATACAATTCTGAAAGCAATTCACAACTACGATATCAAATGGTACTCTGACTATAAACTGTGAATGCTAAGTAAAAATACAATTCTGAAAGCAATTCACAACTTATGAAGTCGTAATTTAATCCGAATCTATACTGTGAATGCTAAGTAAAAATACAATTCTGAAATTGATTTTAAGAGATTAAATGATTCAGAATAATAAAAGATAAAAGTAGAGTTAAAGAAATTCATAATTATCTGTATATTAAAGGTTTTTTAGTCGACAATATTTCGTGTTAAAGGATTGCAGTGACATCCTTTTGCTTTTGCAAAAGATATAACAGAAAGCCTGACTTTTTGAAAAAAAGTAACACCATAAAAAAAGCCCAACCTTTCGATTGAGCTTTAATATATATTATTGTAAGTTGGTTAATTACCAGCGGCAAGATTTTTCATTTCTTTTTCAATCATATCATAAAATTGATCGATTTTTGGTAAAATAACTATACGTGTACGTCTGTTTTTTGCTCTATTTTCTGCGGTATCATTATCTACTAAAGGCACGTAAGAACTACGACCAGCAGCAATTAATTGACTTGGGTTAACATCTAAAGTTTCAAGAACTCTAATAATTGAAGTTGAACGTTTTACACTTAAATCCCAGTTATCTATAAGTACTCCTTTTTTGTACGATTGGCTATCTGTATGCCCTTCAACCATACATTCAAAATCGGGTTTACTGTTTACCACTTTGGCAACTTTAGCAAGTACTTCTTTTGCTCTTGTAGTAACGTTGTAACTTCCACTTAGGAATAATAATTTATCAGAAATTGAGATGAATACTACACCTTTTTCAACATTTATTTCAATATCAGGATCATTAATACCAACCTCACGTTTTAAACTTGTTACAATTGCAAGTGTAACACTATCTTTTTTGGTAAGAGCGTCTTGTAAACGTGTAATTTTAAGGTCTTTTTCTTTAATGCTTTCTAATGTTTTTTCAACATTGCTAGCTCCTTTTGCTGTTAAAAGGGTTAAATCTTTATTACTAATTATTAAACTTTCGTTGTTTTTACGTAAATCGCCAATTTGCTCTTCTAAAGCTTTAGTTCTTGCTGTTGCTGAAGCTCTATCTTCTAAACAAGAGTTTAATTTTACAGTTGCAGAATTAAGTAAATCTTGAGTTTCTTTTTGTCTAGCTTCTAAATTTGTAAATTCTTTTTTTGATACACAAGAACTCAATAATAATAAAGCAGAGGCACTAAATAATAATATTTTTTTCATGATAATTGGATTGATTTTTTCTGAATTAATTCTTCAAAAATAGATAAAAAACAACGGATTTTAACATTGTTAACAAAACTTTTACTAACTATTTTATAAATTTTTATATATAGTCTTTTTATTTACGAAATAATCAAACACTATGGATGTTTTTTGGTAATAATTAACTTTGTTTTTTGTGCGATTTCGATATTTAAGAAGATAGTTTAAATGACCGTAAAAACTAAAATGTGCTTTAATAATAGCAAATGTATGTAGTGGTTTAAACTCGAATAAAAATTTTATTCCTGCAATACCATCTAAAATTAAACGTATAATTATTAAAAGGAATATATTGCCTTTTGCATTTTTTGTTATAGTAAATAAGCTATTTCTAAAATTTAAAAATGTTTTTTTAGGATTGGTATTACTAAGTGTTGCACCGCCAACATGATAAATTTCAGATTTTCCAACATACTTTATGGTGTGACCTATGTTTTTTGCACGCCAACAAAAATCTATTTCTTCCATGTGAGCAAAAAAGTATTCATCTAAACCATTTAACTTTTTAAAAACGTTACTTCTAACAAACAAACATGCACCAGAAGCCCAAAATATTTCTGATGGATCATTATATTGTCCGTTATCTTTTTCAATAGTATTGAAAATTCTACCTCTGCAATACGGGTAACCATATTTATCAATAAAACCACCTGCTGCACCAGCATATTCAAAATAGTCTTTCTTATTATAGTCTAATAATTTTGGTTGAATTATAGCGGTGTTTGATTCCTTTTTAAAAGTTTTAATTATGGGTTGTAGCCAATTATTTGTTACTTCTACATCGCTATTTAATAAACAAAAAATATCTGCTTCAATATGTTTTAAAGCATCATTATAGCCTTTTGCATAACCACCGTTTTCTTTATTTTGAATAATTTTTATTGAAGTATAGTTTGCTTTTAAAAAATCAATAGAATCATCTGTTGAAGCATTGTCAGCAACATAAATATCAGCTACATTTGAATGAGCAATGACCGATGGTAAAAACTGTTTTAAGAGTTTTTTTCCATTCCAATTTAATATTACTACTGCTATTTTCATTGTATATAATCTGGTATATCTTTTAAAAAATGATATTGTTCATTTTCAAAATCCATTTGGCAATAATAATGATTTAATCCATTAGTTACCATTAAATACTTTGCATTCAAAACCAAATTATACCTCGCAATTTGGTCGAAAACATCTTGATTAATCTTAATTTTCGGCGATTTACATTCAACTATTAAATAAATACTTCCGTCAGGATTATAAATCACAATATCGTATCGCTTCCTTAAAGTATTAATAATCAATTCTTTTTCAACATTAATTAAAGTTTTTGGATATCCTTTTTCTTCAATTAAATATGAAACACAATGTTGCCTCACCCATTCTTCAGGTTGTAAAATCACAAATTTTTTGCGAATACTATCGAAAATAGAAACTTTATTTTCGCTATTTTTGAATCGAAACGAATATGTAGGGAAATTTAATTTTTGCACTACACAAATTTGATGATTTTTTTTTAATGGACGAAGTCAAACAGTTAGTAACTGATATAAAAAACGGGAATTTAAAGCCTATTTACTTTTTAATGGGTGAAGAACCTTATTATATTGATAAAATTTCCGATTATATTGAAGCTAATATTTTAGCTGAGGAGGAGAAAGGTTTTAACCAAATGGTGTTGTATGGTCGAGATGTTTCAATTGATGATATTGTTGGTAATGCAAAACGCTACCCAATGATGGCAGAAAGACAAGTCGTTATTATTAAAGAAGCTCAAGATTTATCGCGTACTATTGAAAAGTTAGTAGATTATGTTAACAACCCGCAACCTACAACGGTTTTGGTAGTAAATTATAAATATAAAAAGCTTGATAAAAGAAAAGCTCTATATAAATCGATAAAAAAAAATGGTGTTGTTTACGAAAGTAAAAAACTATACGAAAACCAAGTAGCCGATTGGATTCGTCGTATTTTATCATCTAGAGATTATACCATATCACCTAAAGCGGCACAAATGTTAGTTGAGTTTTTAGGAACCGATTTGAGTAAAATTAATAATGAATTAGAAAAACTTCAAATTGTTTTACCAAAAGGAAGTCAGATTTCACCTGAAATTATTGAAGAAAACATAGGCATTAGTAAAGATTTTAATAATTTTGAATTACGAAAAGCAGTAGGAGTAAAGGATGCTGTTAAAGCATATCAAATAGCAAATTATTTTTCTGACAATCCAAAAGATAATCCTATGGTTGTAACAGTTTCTTTATTATTTAATTTCTTTTCGCAGTTACTTCATTTTCATGGGTTGAATGATAAATCGCCTCGTAGTGTTGCATCAGCTCTAAAGATTAGCCCTTATTTTGTAAACGAATATATTGCTTCAGCTAGAAATTATCCCATGCGAAAAGTGAGTAAAGTTATTTCAATATTACGCGAGTTTGATGTTAAGAGTAAGGGTGTTGGGTCGAATGCTGTACCTCAAGGTGATTTGCTTAAAGAATTGTTGGTAAGAATTTTATCAAGTCAAATTTAATAATGAAAGTAGATATACACGAAAGTTGGAAACCTTATTTACAAGACGAATTTGATAAGCTATATTTTGAATACCTGACCGATTTTGTAAAAATTGAATACAAAAAGAACATTTGTTTTCCTCCAGAAAATCAAATACTTAATGCATTTAATCATTGTCATTTTGAAGATATAAAGGTTGTTATTATTGGTCAGGACCCATATCATGATGTTGGACAAGCAAACGGCTTGTGTTTTTCTGTAAATGATGGAATAAAACATCCACCATCATTAGTTAATATTTTTAAGGAAATTGAAGCTGATTTAGAAATCCCTTATCCTAAAAGTGGAAATTTATTGCGTTGGTCTAATCAAGGTGTTTTGTTATTAAATGCTACACTTACAGTTAAAGCACATCAAGCTGCTAGTCATCAAAAAAAAGGTTGGGAAACTTTTACAGACGAAGTAATCCGTATTATTAGTAATAAAAAAAGTAATGTTGTGTTTTTACTTTGGGGTGGATTTGCAAAACAAAAAGCGAAGTTAATAGATAAAAATAAGCACTCTATTTTAACAAGTGGGCATCCGTCTCCTTTAAGCGCAAATAGAGGTTATTGGTTTGGCAATAAACATTTTAGTAAAACGAATGCCATTTTAAAGAAAAACGATAAGAAGCTAATAAAGTGGTAGTTAGAATCTTTTTTTTCTTTTAGAAACATGAATCAATAACAATAAATCTAGAACTATAGATAGAATTAATATAACAGAATAAATAAGCGTCATAATGTGAAATATTTTACTTTCAAACATTAAGATACATAACTTATTACTAAGTCACATTAATAAACTCTAAATTAATTAGCTTCCAGTAGGGGCAAGTCTTTGTGGTTCTTGATTTAAAGAAATTGTTGGTATAAAAACAACTGGTTTTTTTGTTGTTTTTACATTTTTTGTAGTCTTATTACAACTAAATATTAGTAATAAAAAATTGACTACGATTAATGTAAAAATTGAAATAGTAATTGTTAATAACATAGGTTTTTGGGGATTAAATTTTCGTCAAGATACAAAAAAATAGGTTTAAATACAAGAAACACTCGATTAAAACTAATATTAAGGCAAAATTAACAAATAAAATACTACAAAGTAATATTTACTTGTACGTATTTTTAATTTATAAGAAATGCGTAAAAAAAGTCTTAAAACCTTATTATTTTAACAAGATTTGATATAATTTTTTGGGGAGTGCCTCTTTGTGAATCATTATTGAAATAGTTTTTAATTTGAAATATGCTTCACTCATATAAACATAGCCTTTATTTGCAACCCGATTAGCATCTTTTCCCCAAGAATTTTTTATTTTATAATAAGTTGTTCCATTTTGATCTTTCATTAACCCAGTAATGTGCATTAAGTGATCGTCCGTAGTATTATAATTTTCAAACTCTTGTTGTCTTAATTCAGAGGTTATATTCTTTTCTGGTCTTACGCTAATTATGGCTTCAGCTTTTGTAGTATCATCTTCAGGAATAACAGCAATACCATGCTTAGCAGAAAATGTTTTTTCACTTACATCACAATCTAACTCAATAGTATAGCCTTTTTTTAAGGCATTATTTGCAATACTTACTAAATCATTAAGTTCTACATTAAAAAATGAACCATTCGAAAAATTATCAGGAATATTCAATATGAAATTTGAGTAATATGGTTTATGATTAAATGAAGTAATTGTCACATAATTTTTTGATTCTATTTTGGTCATTTCTAAAAAAGACTTTGGTGTGTATTGTTTACCATTATAATTAAAGGTTGAGATGTTTTCACCAAGGTAAATATCTAAAACACTTTCGGTTACTTGTTTCCATTTTGGTGATAATTGTCTTGCAGGATTATTAATATATACATCAAGTAATCCTTTTAAAACAGCAATCAGTTCTGAATGATTATGTCTTGATTCATTATTCTCTAAACCAGAAAAAACAGAGTTTGGTACTAATCCGTATTCAGCAACACTATTAATAACATCGTGAGCTAAACCACCTTCGCTAAATTGAGCTTTGCCTTGTCGCATTACATAATTCCATGCTTTTTTCGGGTAAGTATTTCGTACTGTATACATTTCTGATAAATCAATTTCCTTACCTGTTAGGCGAATAATTTCACTTTCTAAAAATGAAGATGTTGAAAAACTCCAACAAGTTCCTGTATTGCCTTGACTAATAACATCTGTAGTTTCAAGGTCAATTATAGTTTCAAATTTATAAGATTGCGAATAACATATTAAAGAGGCAAATAATAAAACAAGAAGAGAAAAATTATTTTTCATGATGAATTAACTGTTTTAATGAAATAAAAATTATTTTTGACTAAAATAAAGAAAATGAAGGAAGCTAAATGGGTAATAGCTAAAAAATATGAAGATATTACCTATAAAAAATGTAATGGTGTTGCAAGAATAGCATTTAACAGACCAAATGTACGCAATGCATTTCGCCCAAAAACGACTACCGAATTGTATGATGCATTTTATGATGCGAATGAAGATGTTGATATTGGAGTCGTTTTATTATCTGCCGAAGGTCCATCTACTAAAGATGGTATTTGGAGTTTTTGTTCTGGTGGTGACCAAAAAGCAAGAGGAAAGCAAGGTTATGTTGGAGATGACGGGTACCATAGATTAAATATATTAGAAGTACAGCGTTTAATTCGTTTTATGCCAAAGGCAGTAATTGCTGTTGTTCCAGGTTGGGCAGTTGGTGGCGGACATAGTTTACATGTAATTTGCGATTTAACTTTAGCAAGTAAAGAGCATGCCATTTTTAAACAAACTGATGCTGATGTAACAAGTTTTGATGGTGGTTATGGTTCGGCATATTTAGCAAAAATGGTTGGACAGAAAAAAGCACGTGAAATTTTCTTTTTAGGAAGAAATTACTCAGCACAAGAAGCTTTTGATATGGGTATGGTAAATGCGGTAATTCCTCATGATAAATTAGAAGACACTGCTTATGAATGGGCACAAGAGATTTTGGCAAAATCACCTACATCAATAAAAATGTTGAAATTCGCAATGAATTTAACAGATGATGGAATGGTTGGTCAGCAAGTATTTGCTGGTGAAGCAACACGTTTAGCCTATATGACAGACGAAGCTGTTGAAGGAAGAAATGCCTTTCTTGAAAAACGTAAACCGAACTTTGTTAAAAAATGGATTCCTTAATGAATAATTTTTCTATTTGGATTTCAGCAATGCGTTTACGAACGCTTCCTTTGTCAGTTTCTGGAATAATATTGGCATCGTTTTTAGCTGAGTATAATGGTGTTTTTCAATGGAAAATATGTGTGTTAGCCATTTTAACAACGTTGAGCTTACAAATTCTTTCAAATTTAGCCAACGATTATGGCGACGGTATAAAAGGAACAGATAATGATGATAGAATTGGTCCAGAACGGGCAATACAAAGCGGTAAAATTTCACCAGAAAGTATGTTTAATGCTATTAAAATAAATATTTTAATTTCTATTGGATTAGCATTTTTTCTTGTTTTTTCGGCATTTGGAGTACAGCATTTTCTATTAACCGTATTTTTCTTTTTATTAGGAATAGCATGTATTGTTGCAGCTATGAAATATACAGTTGGTGATAACGCTTATGGATATAATGGCTTGGGAGATGTTTTCGTTTTTATTTTTTTCGGATTAGTTAGTGTTGTAGGCTGTTATGTGTTATACGCACAAACTATAGATCATGTAGCTTTTTTACCTGCCTGTGTTATAGGGTTATTAAGTACAGCAGTTCTTAATTTAAATAATATGCGAGATATTGATTCTGATAGAAATGCTAACAAAAACACAATAGTTGTACAAATTGGAAGTCAGAAAGCAAAATTATACCATTATTTTCTTGTAGGAACTGCAATCATTCTATCTTTAGCTTTTGGGGTTTTATATTATACGTCTCCATATAACTTGATGTTTTTCTTGGCATATATTCCGTTATTGCTTCATTTAAAAACAGTATATACTAATAAAGAAGCTATATTATTAGACCCTGAATTAAAAAAGTTGGCACTAACAACAGTATTTTTAGCAATTCTTATGGGGATTGGGCATTTGTTATAAGATTTTTTGTAATTTTCTGTTTCAAATTTTTTTCAAATGAAAATTACATTTTATGGTCATGCTTGTCTAGGGATTCAAATTAAGGATATTCATATTCTTATTGATCCATTTATTTCTGGAAACCCAAAAGCATCACATATTAATATTGAAACGCTTAAAGCAGATTATATTCTACTCACGCACGCACATCAGGATCATATTTTAGATGTTGAAGTTATTGCAAAAAGAACAAATGCAGTTATAGTTTCCAATTATGAAATAGCATCATACTATGGTAGTAATAAAGGCTTTGAACATCATCCAATGAATCATGGTGGTTCTTGGGATTTCGATTTTGGAAAGGTAAAATATGTGAATGCCATTCATTCATCATCGTTTCCAGATGGAAGTTATGGAGGGCAACCAGGAGGTTTTGTAATTGAAGGCGAGCATAAAAATATTTATATAGCAGGAGATACGGCTTTAACTTTTGATATGAAACTAATACCGCTTCAAACTAAATTAGATTTAGCTATTTTACCTATAGGCGATAATTTTACTATGGGAGTTGATGATGCTATTTTAGCGAGTGATTTTATTGAATGTGATAAAATTTTAGGCTACCATTTTGATACTTTTGGTTATATTGAAATTAATCATGAAGAAGCAAAACGAAAGTTTTTTGATAAAGAAAAAGATTTAATGCTACTTGAAATTGGAGAAAGTATTGAGTTGTAATTATTGTAACAACTGATTAACATTAGTTTTGTACATTTTACCAATAGGAATAATATGTTCTCCAATAAAAACCCGATTACCTTCAATACTTTTTATGTGCTTTTTTGAGACTGCAAACGATTTGTGAACTTGTATTAAACCTGGAATCTATTAATAATTCTAAAAAGCATGAAATTTTCTCTCTAATTGTAATGGTTTCATTAGTTGTAATCACTTTTGTATAATTTCCAGAAGCTTCAATAAATTGAATCACATCAATAGTTACTTGAATATATTTCTTATTCCTACGAAGGAAAATACTATTAGAAACTAAATCCTTTTTTTCTAAAACAGAATGCTGTGTTTTGCTTGTTGAACTTACTGTTTTATTGATTGCTTTTAAGAAGCGCTCAAAACTAAAAGGCTTTAATAAATAGTCTGAAATATTAAGTTCATAACCTTCAAGAGCAAATTCTTTATAAGCTGTAATTTTTGGCTTTAGACACTCAAATAAGGTCGATAACTGTCGGACTTATTGGCTTAGTAATGGGAATTGCTTACGTGAAATTTGGTCGTAATTTATGGCCTTTAATTATTGCTCATTGTATATTGAATACCATGTCTATGATTGAACGTGTGGTTTAATCATAAAAGATTTTTAAAATTTAATATATATTTATAATAACCTATTTTTGCACCAATATGAAAATCAATAAGCTTTCAGATTGGTTACCAACAACAAACAAAGAAGTAAAACTTCGTGGTTGGGAGGAATTAGATGTTATTCTATTTAGTGGAGACGCTTATGTTGACCACCCTTCATTTGGACCAGCAGTTATTGGTCGTATTCTAGAAAGTTATGGATTAAAAGTCGCTATTGTTCCACAACCAAGTGTGAATGATAATCTTCAGGATTTTACAAAACTAGGAACCCCAAAATTATTTTTTGGTGTTACAGGAGGCTGTATGGATCCAATGGTTAGTAATTATACAGCGAGTAAAAGACGTCGAGATAAAGATGCATATACGCCAAATGGAGATAAGGGTTTTAGACCAGATTATGCAACGTCTGTGTATTCAAATATTTTAAAAGAGAAGTTTCCAAATATTCCTGTCTTAATTGGAGGAATTGAAGCCTCATTACGTCGTGTTACGCATTACGATTATTGGAGTGATACATTAATGCCAAGTATTTTAGAAAACTCTAAAGCAGATATGTTGGTATATGGCATGGGAGAGCAACCTTTACGAGAAGTTGTAGAACTTTTACAAAAAGGAGTGCCTTTTTCAAGTTTAAGAACCATTAAGCAAACCGCTTTTTTATTAGATAGAGAAGAAGAACTGCCAAAGAATAAAAATTGGGAAGATGTCGAAATTCATTCGCATGGCGTTTGTTTAAAGAACAAAAAGAAATTTGCTTCTAACTTTAAAGTGATTGAACAAGAATCAAATAAATTAAAAGCAAAACGAATTCTTCAAGGTGTTCGCGATAGAAAATTGGTAATTAATCCACCATTTCCAACTATGTTAGAAAAGGAAATTGATGCGTCTTTCGATTTGCCTTATACACGTTTGCCACATCCAAAATATAATAAGCGAGGTCCGATTCCTGCGTTCGAAATGATTAAGTTTTCTATCAATATTCATCGTGGCTGTTTTGGAGGCTGTAGTTTCTGTACAATTTCTGCACATCAAGGAAAATTTATAGCAAGCCGAAGTCAAGAATCTATTTTAAAAGAAGTTGACAAAGTAGCTAATATGCCAGATTTTAAAGGCTATTTGTCTGATATTGGAGGGCCTTCGGCAAATATGTATAAGATGAAAGGGAAAATACAATCCATTTGTGATAAATGTGTTGCGCCTTCATGTATTTCACCTGTGATTTGTAGCAATTTAGATACATCTCATAAACCATTAACAAAATTATATCAGGCTGTAGATAAGCATCCGAAAGTGAAGAAATCATTTATTGGAAGCGGAATTCGTCACGACATGTTAGTGCCTGAATTCAATAAAAATGCAGACCCAAAAGAATTAGATGACTATACTGAAGAAGTGATGACGAAACATATTTCTGGACGTTTAAAAGTTGCTCCAGAACACACTTCTGACCCTGTTTTAAAGTTAATGCGTAAACCTTCTTTTAAATATTTTCATAAATTTAAAGAACGTTTTGATAAGATAAATATCAAGAATAATTTGAAGCTTCAGTTAATTCCGTATTTCATTTCAAATCATCCAGCTTGCGAATTAGAAGATATGGCAAATCTTGCAGCCGAAACTAAAGATATGGGTTTTCAGTTAGAGCAGGTGCAAGGGTTTACACCAACACCAATGACAGTTGCTACGGTTATTTATTACAGTGGATACCACCCTTATACATTAAAACCAACACGAACACCAATTTCTAAAAAAGACAAAGATGAACAGCATCGTTTCTTCTTTTGGTATAAAAAAGAAAATAGAGATTGGATTAAAAAGACGTTGAATAAGGTTGGTCGTGTTGATTTATTAGACATTTTATTGCCAGATGATAGAAGTTGGAAATCAAATAAATTAAAACCAGTAAAACATACATTTGATGATGCTATTTCTGTAAAA
>CAZLXG010000064.1:0-11921 GCA_964563585.1 uncultured Flavobacteriaceae bacterium
ATTTGTAAAGTAGACCACATCAAAGATGCTGTCTTTTACATGCAAGCATCAGGTATAAAAGTAATTGCTGCAACTGAAAAAACTGAAAACATGTTGTATGACGTTTCTTTTACAGAACCTTGCGCCATTATAATGGGCTCTGAAGGTAGAGGAATAAATCCTTCTACGTTAAAAGTGGTTGATGACAGAGCTAAATTACCTTTACTTGGTGATATTGAATCTTTAAACGTTTCGGTGGCTTGTGGCGCATTTTTATATGAAGTTGTTAGACAACGCCGCTAATCTTTATTTTCTTTATAAGTATAATTTATTGTAGGCTGATCTTGCTCCTCCTCTATTTCTGTATGCTCAATAAAGTTTCCATTTTCATCAAAGTGTTTTAAAAACGGGTCATTTTCTTCATTATAATTTTCTTGTTCCCAAATATATTTTTTTGGTTTTGCTATTTCTTTTCTAAAAAACAAAGCAAATAACAAACCTGTTATTAAGCCAGATAAATGCCCTTCCCAAGAGACACCTTCTTCAATAGGTATAGCGTGCCAAATCATACTTCCATAAAGAAAAATGACTAATAATGATAATGCTATCAATCGGTAGTGTTTTGCAAAAACACCTTTAAAAAAAGTAAAACTAACTAATACATATATTAATCCGCTTGCTCCAATATGATATGATGGTCTCCCTATACACCACGTTAAAAACCCTGAAATTAAAACACCAAAGAGCATTACTTTCCACGCAATGGGTTTATAGAAATAAAATAACGCCATGGATAATACAAACAGCGGAATAGTATTATGATAAATATGTTGAATATTGCCATGTATAAACGGACTTAAAACTACACCTCGTAACCCTTTAATTGTTTGAGGGTATACACCATATTTACTAAAATTATAACCAAAACGCACTTCGAACCAAAATACCAACCAAATAAACAGCACAAAATATACTGGATAAGCTACTACTCCTATTGAAAATTTAAAATGGTCTTGATTATTCATTAATTTAAAGATAGCAAATAGTTATCCAAGTTTGGTTTTAATGCTAAAATGTCAGAAATAGACCTGCGTGAGTGATTAAGCTATTGTTGGAGCTCTTTTTTATTGTTGACCTTTCGACTGCACTCAAGGCACAATAAAAAAAGCGACTGGCGAAAGCACGACCTTGTTATTTTCAACAAGGTCACGCCCAAAAGAAAAAAATACTTTAATTTTACATTTATGAACGAACCTTTAGCTGAACGGTTAAGACCGAAAACTTTAGAAGATTACGTGAGCCAAACACACTTGGTTGGCGAAAATGGGGTGTTGACGCAACATATAAAGCAAGGTTTAATACCATCTATGGTGCTTTGGGGACCACCAGGAACGGGAAAAACAACATTGGCAAACATTATTGCAACGGAATCTGGCAGGCCGTTTTATTCGCTTAGCGCCATAAATTCTGGTGTGAAAGATATTCGGGATGTTATTGAAAAAGCAAAACAAAGAGGTGGTTTGTTTACTACTAAAAACCCAATTTTGTTTATTGACGAAATTCATAGATTTAGTAAATCTCAACAAGATTCGTTATTACAAGCAGTAGAAAAAGGTTGGATAACACTTATTGGCGCAACTACTGAAAACCCTAGTTTTGAGGTGATTTCGGCACTTTTATCGCGCTGTCAAGTTTATATTTTAAATGCTTTTGATAAAAACGATTTAGAAACGCTTTTAAAGCGTGCTATTGAAAAGGATGAATACATTTCTAAAAAAACTATTAAACTTAAAGAAACTAGTGCGCTTTTAAAATTATCGGGTGGTGATGGACGAAAGTTGCTCAACATTTTTGAACTTATTGTAAATTCGTTCGATTCGGACAAAATTGTAATTACCGATGAGGTTGTTTTACAAAAAATTCAGAATAACACTGTTCGCTACGATAAAACAGGCGAACAACATTACGATATAATTTCGGCGTTTATAAAATCCATCCGTGGTAGCGACCCAAACGGAGCTGTATATTGGTTGGCGCGCATGATTGAAGGCGGAGAAGATGTAAAATTTATTGCTCGCCGTTTACTTATTGCTGCGAGCGAAGATATTGGAAACGCAAACCCAACAGCATTGGTTATTGCCAACAACACATTTCAAGCGGTAAGCACTATTGGCTACCCAGAATCAAGAATTATTCTTAGTCAATGCGCTACGTATTTAGCGTGTTCGCCCAAAAGCAATGCAGCATATAAAGCTATTGGTAAAGCGCAACAATTGGTTAAAGAAACAGGCGATTTATCGGTGCCTTTAGAGGTTAGAAATGCTCCCACTAAGCTAATGAAAGAACTTGGCTATGGCGATAATTATAAATACGCTCATAACTATGAACATAATTTTGCTAATCAGGAATTTTTACCAGAAGAGATAAAGAACACACAACTTTACGAACCTGGAAATAACGCTAGAGAAAACGCACATCGTAAGTTTTTAAAACAACGCTGGAAAGACAAATATGGATATTAATATTTGGGAGTTACCACAAGGGTCGGGCTTTCCGTTACAATCTTTTGCTAAAAAGCAAAAGGATTTACACTACAAACCCTAACGCAAAAAAGAACTAAATTCTTAAAATTTAATATTCAATTCTTCTTGCAACAAAGTGTTATCTGCATAAAACTCTAAAGTCCAAACATTTCCTTTTTTATAGATAATGGCACTTCTATTTTCAACTAAAAAAACATTATTTACCCCAGTACTTTTTATTTTATAAACCACTTTTGGAGAACTATCAACTAACTGGAATCCATTTTCAATTGCTTGAGCATATAACACATTAGATGAAGCTTCTTCAACTGACTTCTTAATTACTTTTTCAGCAATAGGTTTAGTTTCAACAACTACTTTTTCTGCTTCTTTAAGTGTTTTTATTTCTTTTTTCAGTTTTTCAATTTCTACAGCATGTGTTGCTTCTTTTTTTACTGTAGATATTGTAGCACTATTTTTATTAGGTACATAACTATAATTCAAATTTTCAATCGATTTAAAAGCTTGTCGTAAAGCTTCAACATAAGATTTTTTATACTCTTTTTCTCTACTTTCACCAACAACTGATGTATAAACAACTTGATCATTACAGTCTTTAAGTTCGACAGTTAGTTTAGTTTTAAACATTCCAGATTCTTTTAAAACATCCGACCTTAATGCTAAACATCTATTTCCACCTAAATCAACTGGATAAACGTCTCCTTCCATTATAGCTTCAAAACCATATTTATTAAATAAAAATTTCGTTAATGAATTTAATTGATATTGGTCTTGTTCTTTTAAAAAATCGAACTTATTAGGAACAATTACATATTTATAATCATTTAAATTAGATTGTGAAAAAACGCTTACAACAATAAAACATGTAATAAGTACTGAAAAAAACTTAGTCTTCATTTTAATAATATATATAGTTAAATCCTATTTGTAAAGATACACTTTACAAATATTTTTTTAAGTGAATCAGATTATTTATTTGTTTAACATCACTATTTGTATTCACGTTATTAATATCAAAAAAAATGGCATCCATTCCAATATTTAAAGCGCCCAAAATATCGGCTTCATAACTATCACCTATCATAATACTTTGATGCAAAGAAACATTTGCCAGTTTTAAAGCATAATTAAAAATTTCAGGATTCGGCTTTTTAACACCTACCATTTCTGAATTTGTAATGGTTTTAAAATAATGATTTATGTTCGATTTTGTTAATTTCTTTTCTTGCACCACACTAAACCCATTAGTTATTATATGAAGGTTATAATTAGCATTTAGATAATCTAGAATTTCGAAAGTGTTTTCAAACAAATAATTATATGCCGTTAAATGTGTTAAATAATCGTCTGCTAATTTATAAATCACAGCTTCTTCAATTGGGTAATTTACTGCAATAAATGCATCATTTAATCTGCCAAAACGTAATGCTTCTTTTTCAATTTTATCTTCTCTAAAAAGTTTCCAATAATTTAAATTTATGGGTTCGTAATGTGATAAAAAAGTAGTTACATCAACATTTAAACTATTCAATTTAAAAATTTTATCAAAAGTTAATGCAGAATTTTTATCAAAATCCCAAAGTGTATGATCTAAATCAAAAAAAACATCTGTGATTCCTTTAAGTTTCATTTACTAATTTAAATTTGTAGAATTTAAAATTATATTAAACAATTCTTTAAAGCCTTTCCATCTATTGGCATCACTAAATGTGTGATTATGAAATACAGGAACAAACTCACCGTTTACTTGCTTAACTTCATTAATAACTTCATTTAAAGCTTTCTTTTTATCTAACAGAGAATAGTTTTTTAACAAAGCAGAATCCATTAAGTGATATGAGTTAATTTTTAATGGTGTTTGTATTTCATAATCTAAATCGTAAAACAGAAATGGTGTACAAGAACCCGCTCTAAAACCTATATAATTAACGTATCCCATTGTGTAATCTTCATTTATTTCTAATTCAATAAGGTTTCTATAAGATTCTGGTAAATTAAGTTTTGAATATGATTGTCTTGAAGCTGTTAAAGACGTATTTATTATCGCTTCCATTTGCTTTTTTTCCTTTTTCAGAATTACAGAATCTTCAATAGCAAAAAAAGATGTTTTCAAACCAACTGTACAATAATCTGCCACTTGTTTTATTAATGATATAAACTTCTTTTTATTCGCATTAATTCCCTTATCGTAAGTTGAATACGCTCCAATTAAAAAGAAAAAATGAAATTTACATTTAGTTTGTTTTTGCTTATTTAAAATATATTTAAAGGTATCAAACGGGTCGTGTTTTAAACCAAAAACAACCAAAAACCTCTGGTATAAATTTTTAAATCTAAGTCTAAACAAATCCTTTATTGCACCTCCAATAGTTCGCATGATGCCTTTTAACTTAAAATTATAGGCACTTGGAACATCTATAACAGGTTTTATACTATATGTTCTGTTTGGAAATATGAATTCTGGAAATTGGTCTTGAAGTGCTTTTTTAAACTTATACGCCCATATATCTACAACTGGCTGATGTAAAAAATCATGCTTAAATGCAATGCTTTCAGTAGCTAAAAAACGTCTATATTCATCTTTTACTTGTGGCAAATATTCTTCATATCTAGAAAGCAGATAAAAAGAAGATGCGAAAATATCAAAAGGCATAGCGCTTTTATCGCCATTAAAAAAGAAGCCTTTGGTGTTTTCCCAATCATGAATATGTATGTCTACATCCGACAAGCCTTGTTCGAATAAAATATCGTGACTTTTAACAAAAAACTCTTTCCCGAGTTGCTGTTTGGTGTACGACATTTTTAAACTATCATGCGCAATAAATATTTCAATTTTAGTTGTAAACGAAACTTTTATACCTAAAACACGTGTACAAACATGTTTAAAAATATACTTTAATCGTGGTGAAATTTTATGTGTGTAAACTAAAAGCATTTATAGTAAGGTTTCATCAGCAAAACTAAAGTATGCTTTTTCTGTTATAATTAAATGGTCGAGGATTTTTATATCTAAACTTTCTGCTGCAATTTTTAATTTATTGGTGATTTGTTTATCGGCTTCACTTGGCTTTAAAGTTCCTGATGGATGATTGTGTGCCAAAACCAATCCTGTTGCACCAACTTCCAAAGCGTTTTTCAATACTAATCGCACATCAACTAAAGTACCTGTAATACCGCCTTTGCTTAACTGGCTTTTTTGAATCACTTTATTAGAATTATTTAAATACATAATCCAAAATTCCTCATGTTGCAACTCGCCAATTATAGGCTGCATCAACTCAAAAACTGAAGCACTAGATGTAATTTTATTTTTCTCTAAAGCGCTCTCACTTCGCTTACGTAATCCTAACTCCAATGCAGCAACAATAGTTATTGCCTTCGCTTCGCCAATACCTTTAAATGCCATAAGTTGTTTAATAGACAACTTACTTAACGCACTTAAGTTATTATCAACACTTGCTAAAATACGCTTGCATAATGCCACTGCGCTTTCACCTCTATTCCCAGAACCAATTAATATAGCCACTAACTCAGCATCACTTAAAGTTGCTTTTCCTTTATAAAGTAATTTTTCTCGAGGTTGATCACCTTGCGACCAGTTTTTTATAGAAAACGATGATAGTTTTTCTTGCATTGGTTAAAGGTAATTATTGTAAATTTATAAATCAATAATCATTAATCTAAAATTTAGACAGGTTTGAATTATCCTCCAAAATATCATCTAGACCAAAATATAAATCACATGATTGAAGTGATTAAAACGTATCCGTTAGCCACCATTATTTCTGTAAAAGACAACACGCCTTTTGTAACACATTTACCTTTAATTTATAATGAAAGTGGTAAATTAATTGGTCATATTGATCGATTTAATCCACACGCAGAATTATTACAAAACAGCAACGAAATAACTATTATATTTTCTGGACCACAATGTTATATTTCACCAAGTATTTATACAACCACACAATTACCTACTTGGAATTATATAAAAGTGCATTTAAAAGGTAAGGTTACAGTTATTGAAAATGAAAAAACTATTAAACAAAGTTTGGTAGATATGGCTGAATTCTTAGAGCAACCCGACTATAAATACGAACTTAAAATAGATAACCCAAGAATGCATGGTTTAATAAATTACATAAAGGGTTTTGAAATTGAAATCACTAATTGGGAAGGTAAATTTAAACTTTCGCAAGATAAAAAACCAAAGGATATTGCGAATGCTAGAACGGAATTAATTAAAGCAAACCAACAAAGTATTGAGTCCTTTCTAGAAAAAGTATTCTAGTTTATTTTTTCCTATCAATCACATAATTCACCATAAGTTCTAGTGAATTTTTATATTCTGAATCTGGATATGTATGAAGTATTTGTAAAGCTTCTTTTTGAAATTGTTTCATCTTTTGAACCGCATAATCTAAACCTTTATTATTCTTTACAAAAGCAATGACTTCTTTTACTCGCTTAGCGTCTTTATTATGATTTTTTATAGAATTAATTAACCATCTTTTCTCTTTTTTTGAAACTTGATTAAGCACATAAATTAAAGGTAAAGTCATTTTTTGTTCTTTAATATCAATACCTGTAGGCTTCCCTATTTGTGCATCGCCATAATCGAATAAATCATCTTTAATTTGAAATGCCATCCCTATAAGTTCTCCAAACTTCCGCATAGTTTCAACATCGTGCGATTCTGGTTTTACTGAAGCTGCACCTAAACTACAACATGCAGCAATTAATGTTGCCGTTTTTTGGCGAATAATTTCATAATAAACCTCTTCTGTAATATCTAATTTTCTAGCTTTTTCAATTTGAAGTAATTCGCCTTCACTCATTTCACGAACAGCTATAGAAATAATCTTAAGCAAATCGAAATCGCCATTATCTATAGATAACAACAACCCTTTTGATAATAAATAATCACCTATTAAAACTGCTATTTTATTTTTCCAAAGTGCATTTACAGAGAAAAATCCACGACGACGGTTACTGTCATCTACAACATCATCATGTACCAAAGTTGCTGTATGGATAAGTTCTATAACTGATGCACCACGATAGGTACGTTCGCTTATTTCACCATTAGACACCATTTTCGAAACCAAAAACACAAACATAGGCCGCATTTGTTTGCCTTTACGGTTTACTATATAGTGTGTGATTCTATTAAGCAACGCGACTTTACTAGCCATAGAGAGTTGAAACTTTTGTTCGAAAAGTTCCATTTCGTAAGCTATCGGTTGTTTTATTTGTTCTACTATTTTCATTTAAGATATCAAAGATACTGATTCAAATTAATTCTATAAAAAACTTTATTATCATTTGATAAGTGAATTCTCGCCTTCGCGAGAATGACAATTTTAACGAAAACCACGATAAAACAACATCGCGGAATTACTCTTAGCTTTTATTTGCTAATTGTCCGCAAGCAGCATCAATATCTTTACCTCTACTGCGGCGTACATTAACTACTATTCTATTTTTTTCTAAGGAATTAATATAATTTTCTAAAGCTTCATTTGTAGCTTGCTGAAACTCACCATCATCAATTGGATTATATTCTATAATATTTACTTTACAAGGCACATATTTACAAAACTGAACTAAAGCATCAATATCTTTTTGAGTGTCGTTTATACCATTCCAAATTACGTATTCGTAGCTAATTTTACGATTTATTTTAGCATACCAATATTCTAAGGATTCTTTTAAATCTTTTAAAGGAAAGGTTTTATTAAAGGGCATAATGGAAGTTCTAACTTCATCAATAGCGGAATGTAAAGACACAGCTAAATTAAATTTAACATCGTCATCTGCCATTTTTTTAATTATCTTAGGAACACCAGATGTTGAAACTGTAATTCGCTTTGGAGACATCCCTAAACCTTCGGGTGATGTTATTTTATCTATGGCTTTAATAACATTATTATAATTCATCAACGGTTCTCCCATACCCATAAATACAATATTACTTAATGGACGATTGTAATACAATTTGCTTTCGCTATTAATAGCTACTACTTGGTCGTAAATTTCGTCTGGGTTTAAATTACGCATACGTTTTAATCGCGCTGTTGCACAAAACCTACAATCTAAACTGCACCCTACTTGACTAGACACACAAGCTGTAGTTCGAGTTGCGGTTGGTATTAATACCGATTCTACTATTAAACCATCATGTAAACGTACTGCATTTTTTACGGTACCATCACTACTACGTTGCATAGTATCGACCTTAATATGATTGATTACAAAGTTATCTTCTAACATTTGACGTGTTTCTTTCGAAACATTAGTCATGTCATCAAAAGTGTGTGCAGATTTTCTCCAAAGCCATTCATAAACTTGATTTCCTCGAAAAGCTTTATCACCTTGTTTAACAAAGAATTCTCGTAGCTGCTCTTTTGTTAATGCTCGTATGTCTTTTTTGTTTGCCATATATAAAGTGATGCAAAAATATAATAAATTAAATGATTGCAATGCATTAGGGATTGAGGCATTTGTTGAAGCTCTTTTCTGTTATTCTCTGCTTTTGCAAGAATAACAGAAAAAGCGACTGCCCAAAGCTCGACATTTTTCAGGTAAAATGGTATACCCAAATGTTTATAAAATAAAAAAACCTTGTTAAAACAAGGCTTTTAAAAAGTTTATATAATTAACATGGCATCACCATAACTATAAAATTTGTACTTTTCTTTTATAGCCTCTTGATAGGCTTCTTTAACGAAGTCGTATCCTGCAAAAGCAGATGCCATCATTAACAATGTTGATTTTGGTGTATGAAAATTAGTAATCATGCAATTGGCGATACTAAATTCATAAGGTGGAAAAATAAATTTGTTAGTCCAACCATCTATTTCGTTTAACTTCCCACTTGTAGACACAGCACTTTCAATAGCTCGCATTGCTGTTGTACCTACGGCACAGATTCGTTTTTTATTTTTTAATGCTGTATTTACAATTGCTGCTGTTTTCTCATCAATCATTAATTCTTCGCTGTCCATTTTATGTTTAGAAAGATCCTCTACTTCAACTGAGTTAAAAGTTCCTAAACCAACATGTAACGTTACTTCTGCAAAGTTTATACCTTTTATTTCTAATCGTTTTAATAGATGCTTTGAAAAGTGCAAGCCTGCTGTTGGCGCTGCTACTGCTCCTTCATTCTTCGCAAAAATGGTTTGATAGCGCTCTTCATCAGATGGCTCTACATCTCTTTTTATGTATTTTGGAAGTGGTGTTTCTCCTAATTCGGTTAATTTTCTACGAAATTCTTTATAAGGTCCATCGTAAAGGAAACGTAATGTACGTCCTCTTGATGTCGTGTTATCAATAACCTCAGCTACTAATGTATCATCATCACCAAAATATAGTTTATTACCTATTCTTATTTTACGTGCAGGATCAACCAAAACATCCCAAAGGCGTTGTTCTTCATTTAATTCCCTTAATAAAAATACTTCTATCCTAGCGCCTGTTTTTTCTTTATTACCAAATAATCTAGCTGGAAACACCTTAGTATTATTAAGCACCAAAACATCATCCTCATCAAAATAATTAATAATGTCTTTAAATTGTTTGTGTTCTATAGTCTGTTTTTCTCTATTTAAAACCATTAAGCGAGATTCATCTCTATGTTCTGAGGGATATTCTGCTAATAATTCTTCTGGTAATTCAAAGCCAAAGTGTGATAATTTCATATGGATATTTAATTTTATAAAGGTTGCAAATATACAATCTGAAAATAGGCCTTGTCAAGTATTTAGATGATTATTATTCAGATATTTTAAATCCAATAGATTTTAAGTCATCCCAAAAGGTTGGATATGATTTTGAAACCACCTTAGCATTTTCAATAATTAATGTTGTTTTTAATGCTAATGGAGCAAACGCCATTGCCATTCTGTGATCGTTATAAGTAGCTATTGAAACATTATTATTTATTTTTTTTGTTTCATGTAGATACAACGCGTTATTAGTTATATCAACCTTACCTCCTAATTTTTCCATTTCAGTTTTTAAGGCTACTAACCTATCTGTTTCTTTTATTTTTAATGTATGAAGACCTGTTAAATCGCAAGTTATTCCCAACGCAAAACAAGTTACTGCTATAGTTTGAGCTATATCTGGAGCATTTACAAGGTTATAATTAAATGACGAAAGGCTAATGGTTTCTTTCTTTAATGTAACGGTATTGTCATTAAAAACCGTACTAACTCCAAAGTGTTTATAAATTTCAACTAGGACAGAATCACCTTGTAATGAGTTTTCTTTATATGATGACAATGTGATTTCTGTTCCAATTTCACATAGTGCAACAATACTAAAATAATAGGATGCCGAAGACCAATCAGATTCTACTGTTAAGGTTTTAGATTGGAGATTTTGGGTTTTGGGTTTTACTGTAATGACATTATCTATAAAAGATGATTCTACCCCTATTTCATCTAATAAACTCAAAGTCATTTTTATATATGGAACAGATGTTATATCGCCTTCAAGTGATAATTCTAAACCATTTTCTAGTTTTGAAGCTATTAATAATAGACCTGAAATATACTGACTACTTACATTTGCTTTTAACCTCGCTTTGCTTTTAGTAAGTTTCTTTCCTTTTATTTTTATTGGCGGGAATCCTTGATTATCTTCATAACTAATATCTGCTCCTAATTCTTGCAATGCTTCAACCAAAATTTGTATTGGTCGTTCTTTCATTCTTTTAGAACCTGTAAGGATTACTTCTCTTCCATCTTGTACCGCGAAAAATGCGGTTAAAAATCGCATTGCAGTTCCCGCATGATGGATATCTACAACATTTGATGTTGAAGACAATGCATTCGTCATTAATTGACTATCATCAGAATTTGAAATGTTTTTTAAACTAATTTCTGGATATAAAGCTTGTAGCAATAATAACCTATTTGATTCGCTTTTAGAACCTGTTATTATTACTTCTGATTTTTGATTAACAATTTTTGATTTGTGAAGTGTAATATGCATACTCAATAAATTCCTTTTTAAAGAAGTTGCAAATTTACTTTAATTTTTCGTTATTATGATGTCTATCGTGGTCACGTTTAGCTTTTTTATCCATCCTCTTATCAAAAGCTTTCTGTAAATCTACTCCTGTTTGGTTAGCTAAACAAAGCACTACAAATAATACATCGGCTAATTCTTCACTAAGGTTTTTATCTTTATCACTTTCTTTTTCACTTTGCTCGCCATAACGACGCGCAATAATACGTGCTACCTCACCAACTTCTTCTGTAAGTTGTGCCATATTGGTAAGCTCATTAAAATACCTTACTCCGTGTTCGTTAATCCAATCATCAACTTCTTTCTGTGCGTTTTTAATATCCATTTAAGATTTAGTTAATACTATTTGTTCATTCTCTTTTT
>CAZLXG010000065.1:0-11778 GCA_964563585.1 uncultured Flavobacteriaceae bacterium
AATCAATCTTAAAAACAAAATGACAGCACACGAAATTGACTATAGAATCTACGGAGAAGAAATGCAATATGTAGAAATAGAACTCGACCCACAAGAAGGTGTTATTGCTGAATCTGGTAGTTTTATGATGATGGACGATGGCGTTAAAATGGAAACTATATTTGGAGATGGCTCACAAAAAGATACAGGGTTTTTAAGTAAAATACTAGGAGCAGGAAAACGTATACTTACAGGCGAAAGCTTATTTATGACGGCTTTTTATAACGATTTAATAGGAAAACGTAAAGTGTCATTTGCGTCACCATATCCTGGAAAAATTGTACCTATTGATTTAACGGAGTATGGAGGTAAATTTATTTGCCAAAAAGATGCATTTTTATGCGCAGCAAAAGGAGTTAGTATTGGAATAGAATTTTCTAAAAAATTAGGAAGAGGTTTATTTGGTGGTGAAGGATTCATCATGCAAAAACTAGAAGGAGATGGCATGGCATTTATTCATGCAGGTGGAACTTTAGCCAAAAAAACATTACAAGCTGGTGAAATTTTAAGAGTAGATACAGGCTGTATTGTTGGCTTTACTCAAGATGTAAATTACGATATAGAATTTATTGGAGGGATTAAAAACACAGTGTTTGGTGGCGAAGGATTGTTTTTCGCAAAGCTAGAAGGGCCAGGAAATGTATACATACAATCTTTACCATTTAGTAGGTTAGCAGGTCGTGTTTTAGCATCTGCACCAAGAGCAGGAGGAAAGAGTAAAGGAGAGGGTAGTATACTTGGTGGTTTAGGAGATTTATTGGATGGGGACAATAGATTTTAATGTTAAAGTTCCCTAAAAAATAAAAAGGAAAGCTATTTTTCACTAAATTTATGTTCAATAATAAAACAGATTGCCTATATATACTCCTACTTTTTTACAAACCTAAACCCTTTAATATAATGGCGAGAGCAATGCTTGAATATACCAAAACGGTACTTAAAAAAGTTAGTTTTGATGCGACGTTGTTTTGCAAAGAAGTACAAAAAGCAGTAGAACGTTTACTGCCTTATGAGATTGTAGAGCTTAAAATTTTTATTCAATCTTTAGTACAGCAAAACCCAGAGTTAGATAAATGTTTAATCTATTTAAAATCATAAAAAAAGCGACCAATTGGTCGCTTTTTTATTGATAATTTTTTTTACTTTGGTAATGGACTTACTATTTCTACATTCTGAAAGGCTATTGCACCACGAACTATACCAGCTATAACATCTTGTAAAGCTTCAATAATTTGCATTTTCAGTTCACTTTTATGATAAATAAGACTTACTTCTCTTGCAGGTGCTGGCTCATTGAAATAATGTAAATTCTCCTTTTCTTTCTCTTTAATATCTAAAGTATGTAAATAAGGTAAAAGCGTCATACCTAAGCCTTCATTCGATAATTTTATAAGTGTTTCTATGCTACCACTTTCTAATTGAAATTGGTCGTCGGAATGATGTTTAAATATTTTACAGAGATTAATAACACCATCTCTAAAACAATGTCCATCTTCAAGCAATAGCATATCATCTAAATCTAAATCAGATACATTAATTTTTTCATTTGTATGCAAACGATGACCCTTTGGAATGTAACTTACAAAAGGTTCAAAATATAGTACACGCTCTTTTATGTTCTCATTTTCAAGTGGTGTTGCCGCTATAGCAGCATCTAAATGTCCGTCAGTAATTCTTGTAATAATTTCTTCGGTAGTTAACTCTTCTATTTTAAGTTTTACTTTTGGATGTTTTTTTATGAAATTTTTTAAAAACATAGGTAATAGAGTTGGCATAACAGTAGGAATAATTCCTAATCTGAATTCGCCACCAATAAAACCTTTTTGTTGGTCTACAATATCTTGTATTCTATACGACTCGTTAACTATATTTTTTGCTTGTTTTACAATTTTTCTACCAACATCGGTAAGTTCAATGGGTTTTTTGCTTCTATCAAAAATTTTAACATCTAACTGGTCTTCAAGCTTTTGTATTTGCATGCTTAATGTTGGCTGAGTCACAAAACATTTTTGAGCAGCTTTAGTAAAATTCTGATTTTCGGCAACAGCCAAAACATAATATAGTTGAGTAATTGTCATAAGTATCAATTTAGACTATAAAAATATAAAAACTATCAATAAAACTTATACTTATGACTGTTAATTATAAACTAAATTTGTTGTGAACTTTAAAAATAATATAAAATGACACTAAATAGCTTAGGTTTAGATACCATAAAAACTAAAGATTTAGCAAATGATTTGAATCATTTATTAGCTAATTTTCAAATTTATTATCAGAATTTACGAGGCATTCATTGGAATATAAAAGGAAAGCGTTTTTTTGATTTACATGTGAAGTTTGAAGAGCTTTATACGGATGCTAATATGAAAGTAGACATAATAGCCGAACGTATATTAACACTAGGTGTTACGCCACTTCATACGTTTCAAGATTATACAGAAAATGCACAGGTAACAATTGGGGAGAATATTTCTCAAGACGATAAATCTGTTCAATTAATAGTTGATTCTTTAGTAGAACTTTTAAAAATTGAAAGAGCAATTTTAGAAAAATCTGGCGATGCTAATGATGAAGGAACAAACTCAATGATGAGTGATTTTATTACTGAACAAGAAAAAACTATCTGGATGATGAAAGCTTGGTTAAATGAAACCGTCTAAGAAAGTAATCTAAACTTTTTGAATGGGTTAATAGCTATGAAAAAGCCACGAAAGTATTTTACTTTCGTGGCTTTAATTATTTATAATTAATTTTTAAAATTGAATTACCATTTCTAAATCTTCATCTGCCATTTCAAATTTAGCATCAACATATTGTGGCGGACCAAAACTCATTGGGTTGTTAGAAGTTCCGTAAGATTCTGTAGGCATACCATTGTCTAGAAAATCCATTCTGCTGTTTTCGTTTTTATCATGTAAAGCCATAATTGCGTAAGTTCCAGGGGCTACGTTTTTAAAAGTGATAGATATTTTTCCGTCTACTATTTTACTTTTTGTAGATTGTACACCAGCACCTTTCATAAACGTTGCTTTCGTATGTAGTGAAAGCATTACAACACCTTCGTTACTTGTAATGTTATCTATTGTAACAGTAATAGTTTTTCCTTCAGTATTGCTTTGTGCATTAGTAAATGTAATAGCAAAAAATAATGTGATAATAAATGATAATTTTTTCATGATATGTTTGTTTTTAATGGTTTAACACTTCAAATATCTAACATAAGAATACGTTTTTATCATTGTTGTTACTCAATTGTAGATTTTAAATGATGAACTGTTTTTTTACAATAAACCACGTGCTTTAATTTCTAAATATTTGTTAATAGTATCAATAGTTAAATCTTCTGGAGTTGTTAAGATAGAGTAGATACCATATTTTTTTAACTCGTTTACTATAAGGCGTTTTTCGAAAGCGAATTTTTCGGCAATAACTTTGTCGTAAGCTTGTTGTACGGTTTCTGCTTTTTCGGTAATTAAATTGTTGAGTTCGGTATTTTTGAAAAAGATGACTACTAATAAATGATTTTTCGCAATACCTTTTAAATACGAAAGCTGTCTATGTAAACCATCTAAGGTTTCAAAATTTGTATATAATAGAATTAAGCTTCGTTGTGTGATGTTTCGTTTGATATCTGCATATAGTCTACCAAAATCACTTTCAAAATAGTCTGTATTTACATTGTAAAGACCTTCTAATATTAAATTCATTTGAGATGTTCTGCGTTCAGCAACAACTCTATTTTCTACTTTTTTAGAAAAGGCAAAAATGCCTGCCTTATCTTGTTTTTTTAATGCCACATTAGAAATAACTAATGATGCATTTATGGCATAATCTAAAAGTGTTAAACCATCAAAAGGCATTTTCATAACGCGACCTTTATCAATTACAGAATATATAGGTTGCGATTTTTCATCTTGAAATTGATTAATCATTAATTGGTTTTTCTTGGCAGTAGCTTTCCAATTTATAGTTCGTAAATCATCACCTAAAACATACTCTTTAATTTGTTCAAATTCCATAGTATGTCCCAAACGGCGAACTTTTTTTGCGCCATAATGATTAAGATTATTACTAATGGCTAGTAAGTTGTATTTGCGCAATTGAATAAAACTTGGATACGTAGGGATTATAGCTTTGTCATTAAAACTAAAGCGTCTTGCAATAAGTCCAAAAACTGAAGTTGCATAAATATTCAGTTTTCCAAAATGATATTCACCACGTTCAGTTGGGCGTAATTCGTATTCTAATTCAGTAATACTTGAAGCTTTTAGTTTTCTATCAATTTTAAAATTTCGTACTTGAAATTGTTCAGGAATTTCATCAATAATTCTACAATAAATAGGAAACGTATAAAAGTTTTCAATATTAAGATTGATTGGGTTTTGATCACCATTCGAAAACTTTTCAGGTAAATTACGGACTCCTTTAATACCTTTTTTTGTAGCAAATAGGATTAAAGCATCTAAAAAAGTTAAGGTAAGAAGTACTAATAATAACAGCTTTACAATATTAAACCATTTTGGAAATACAAAGCCAACTACGAATAACACCATAATAATGATGCAGGCGTAAAAAAAACGATTTTGTATGTAGAATGGTTTTAAGCGTTTAAGCATTATCTAGGTATTTCAACAGTTTCAATAATTTGCTTTATAATTTGTTTGGCAGTTACACCTTCCATTTCGCGCTCAGGTGTTACAATTACACGGTGTTGTAATACAGGTATTGCAGCTTGCTTAATATCTTCTGGTGTCACAAAATCTCTACCATTCATGGCAGCAAAAGCTTTACTTGCTTTTAAAATAGCAATGGACGCTCTTGGTGATGCACCTAAATATAAAAATGGATTGCTTCTAGTGTTTACAATAATATCTGCAATGTATTTTACTAAATGCGATTCTATTATGATTTGATTTACTAAACTTTGAAATTTTTCAATTTGAGCTTTACTTAAATGTGACGTTATTTTATCAGTTTTGGTTTCGCCTTGTAGCTCATGCTCTCTGTTAATAATTTCAATTTCTTCATCTAAATTTGGGTAATCAACGTCTATTTTAAATAAAAATCGATCTAATTGTGCTTCAGGTAAACGGTAAGTTCCTTCTTGTTCTATAGGGTTTTGTGTCGCTAAAACTATAAATGGTAAATCCATTATGTATCTGTTTCCGTCAATGGTGATTTGACGTTCTTCCATTACTTCAAATAAAGCTGCTTGAGTTTTTGCTGGCGCACGGTTTATTTCATCAATAAGAATCATATTCGAAAAAATCGGTCCTTTTTTAAATGTGAATTCAGAGGATTTAACATTGAAAATAGAAGTTCCTAAAATATCACTTGGCATTAAATCGGGTGTGAATTGAATTCTACTAAAACCAATATTCAGCGATTTTGCTAATAGTTTAGCAGAAATTGTTTTGGCAACTCCTGGAACACCTTCAATAAGCGAATGCCCATTAGCTAAAATAGAAGCAATTAGCATATCAATCATGCCTTTTTGCCCAACAATAACTTTACTTATTTCGTTTTTTATAAGAGTAACACCTTTTTGTAATTCACTTAAATCTATTCTGTTTTTAAAGTCTAAGTTTTCTTCAGAAGTAGCTTTTGCACCCGAAAGCGTGTTTTTAAAATTTTGCTGTTCGTTGTTAGTGCTTAAATTGTCTTCTTGTTGGTTGTTTAAATCTTCCATATTTATTTGGTATAAAAAGCTTCAATGGCTTTGTTTAATCTAAGCAAATCGGCTTCGTTACAATCACGTTTTGCTTTTAACTGTAAAATTAGGTTAATTAATCTTTTAATATCTGTTGGTTTTTTACCAGATTTTAAACTTAAATTTTTAATAAACTTGTCGTCTAAAAGCTGTGTGTCTAAATAATAATTGCGTCTTAAATGCTCTAAAAAGTAAGTGATTTTTTTATCAATTATGGTATCATGGTCTTTAGTCTCGTAATATAAATTGCCAATTGTTTTTGTGAATGCAATGGTTGTGTTTTCTAAAGGTTTTATAACTTTAATAATGCGTTGTTTTCGTTTTGCATTAAAAATCATAAAGGAAACTAAGGTGATTAATGCTAAATACCAAGCCCATTTTAATGCTGGTTTGCTTAAAATAAAACGCAAGGGCGAATCGCCCAAATCACTATCAATTTTATTACTTGAGTCAAAATAAATAGTATCATTGGTTAAATAAGAAAGTACTGCGGCTGCGTATTTTTTATTTTCTTTTTTAAGTAAATGGTAGTTAGTAAATGCAACAGGTTGCAAATGAATATAAAAATTACCAGAACCGTGTTCTATTTTTACATAGTTAATACGTGAAATAGAATCGAATTTTTGATAGCCCAAAACAGTAGTTTTTGTTGAGTCTAACTCAGCAAAATAATAGTTGCTTAACCCTTTTTCAATGGTAATAGAATCTTTTTGAAATATTGTATTAGCTAAACTAAATTCAGCTTTTCCTTTAAAATCATAGTCATTATTTATATCAATAGATAGAGAGTCTAATATTTTTTGAGGCGGATAATTTGTCGCAATAAAAACATCGTTTCCATGAGATGTAAAGTCTAATAATTCTTGAGCAGAAACTTCGTCTATATTAGTGAAATTATCAATTTGCATATATGTTCCAGAAACTGAATATGTGCTGTCTTGCCAATTGTATAAGGCATCAAAATACTCGTATGGTGTTACTTTTACATTTTCAACAGTGCTTTCAGGAAATAATGTTTTTAACTGTTCGTAGAGAATAATAGTTCCATAAGGAATTTTATGAGTTTCGTTGTAAGTTTGCGACCAATTAATAGTTTTTGGTTTAGAAAGCTCAATAGCCACTGCGCCAATAAAGAGTAAAATTAATAGAACTATGTATGTTTTTACTGTTTTGTTCATGCTTTTATAGCCTTTAAAAAGTTAATAAATGCATGTTTTGCTTTGTTGAATTGTGTTTCATCTACATTGAATTCACCATACCAAATGTAGTTATATAAGTAAGATGTGTATGAAAATTCTTCTTTTATGTTTTTTGAAGTGATTTCGTTTTTATAATCGCTATTGGTTTTTTCAACATCATATTCAATAATTTCATTTTCGGTTAACGATTTTAAAAGCCATAAATAATAATACCGAATAGCTAGACGGTAATTGTTGTTTTTTTCGGCTTCTTCAATAAGTGATTTAAAATTAGTTATATGAATATTATTTTCAATATCGGTGACAGGAATAATGTTTTTATCGGAAGATTTTCCAAAAACCCACGAACCTTCATCATTCATAACAGCTTTAAAAATGAAATAGATAACTAGTAAAAAAATAATTACTCCTGCAATTTTTAAAGCAGTATCTGTTACTTTTGAAGCTTGACCTTGATTTTTCATATTGAAAAGGTCTCTAAAGAAATCACTTAACCATTGTTTAAAACGTGTCCACCAACCAGAACTTTTAACAGAACGTTCATAAATAAAATCTTCACCAGTATATATGTCATTTAAATTATCGAAATGACGAGGGGTAATCTGTGAATCATCAATTTGTAAACTATCTTGTTGTATTATAGGAATTTCAGTTGGTTGCAAAACAGGTAATGTTACGTTTTGCGAAAAACAAAGCATTCCAAAAAGTAGTAGTGCGATATGTAGCCAAAGTTTTTTATTCACCAGATCCTATTTGGTCTATTATGCTTTTGGTATTTATATTTTCGTTGTCTTCCTTTAAACTATAAAAAACGACACCTTGATTTAATTGAACAATATTACCCAATATAGTGCTTACTAGAAATGATAAAAAGAAAACAAGCAACATAATTATCATCATGGTTGAACCCATTTCTTCTTGACTTGATTCGCCTTGGTCTATGGTTGTAAATAAGCTTGCCATACCAAAAATATATGGAATTAATGTGATAACGTTTTGCACAATATAACTCATCAAATAGAATAAGCCAACGCTACCAATTGCTGCCCAGAATTTTGATGTTAATAGTTTCCAAGAATAGGCATAACAATCCCAAACACTTTTTTTATTTTCAAAGTATTCCATTAATGTCATACTGTAAAACAGCATAAGTGCGCCTATAAGTAGTGGCAAAGCTAGAAAGCCAATAATAGTAATCATTAAAATAATTGCACCAATCATAAAAACAATTATCAAAGGTATTCCTAATAGTATGCTGCAAAATGAATAGGTAATAAGCTTACCAGTATTGGTTTTGTATAAATTAATAATATCACTAGTTTCAAAATTAGTACCTTCTTTTTCAATATATAATTTTAAATAAATAGGAACGTATGCATAAGATATGATACCAGCAATTAAAGCAATAATAATGAAAACAAATAGTATAATTAAAAACAAACCTAGATTGTCATTAATATAACTGTCAAGAATAGTTGTGCTTTTTCCTTCTAGAATACCACCAAAAATAAATTCGGTGTAAAATTTGGTAAAGAAATAACCGATACCCAATAAAATAAGTAGAAAAATACCATTAATAATAAAGTAGTGTTTAAAAAAATGTTTTCCGTTTTGCTTTAAAAACGAAAACGTATCCTGAAAAAACTCACTAAAACCTCTAGATTTGTATAATTGCATGGGCATTTTTAAGTTTTTTATGTAAAATAAAAGGATAAATTAAATAGTAAAATGAAATAATACTGAGTGTAATTAATATAATACCAACCGATAACCAATTGGACATAATGTTAGAATAACGTGTAACAAAGCCTTCTAAAAAGCCTGCTGTTACTGTAAAAGGAAACGTGCTAATTAAAATTTTAACGCCATCTTTCATACCCATTTTAAAAGATGTCATTCTAGAATATGTTTTAGGAAACAAAATGCTTGCACCTAAAATTAATCCTGCAGCACCTTCAATAACAATAGCGAAAATTTCCATTGCTCCATGTATCCAAATACCACGAACGCTTTCCCAAAGCACCCCTTCTTTGTAAAAAAAATATTGAAAAGCACCAATCATAATGCCATTATAAAGCATAATTAATCCTGTCCCTAATCCACCAAAAACACCAAAAATGAAAGATTTAATGCCAACATAAAGGTTGTTTAATGTAATGCCAATAAAGCTTCCCCAATTACTTCCACTTTTATAAACCGCCACAGGGTCGCCCTTTTTAATGTTTTCTAAAGTCATATTTACATAATGGTCACTTAAAATTAGGCGAACAAACGTATCATCGTAAGCAGCAGATAATGCGCCAATACTTACAAAACTTATAAAAATGATAAACGCATACAGCACATAGCGTCTGTATTGATAAACAATTAGTGGAACTTCAACTTTCCAGAAATGAACAAATCTATTGGTGTCCTCTCGTTTTGTTTTATAAATTTTTTGAAAAGCTTTGGCTGCTAAGTTGTTTAAATAAAGAATTGTTTTACTTTTGGGATAGTAGGTTTGCGCGTAAGATAAGTCGTTTACTAAATGAATATAAAGTGATGCTAATTCATCAGGGTTTTTTAAAATCTTCCCAAAAATAGCTTTTTCAAAATCTAGCCATTTTTCTTTATTTTGTTTAATAAAAGCAACTTCTCTCATACGGAATCAAATTAAAACAATTAATGATAGAGTTACAAATAAACACCACTCAAAATGTTAACATTAATTTCACGGCTGCTAGTGTGGGTGAACGTATTCTTGCCTATATTGTAGATTGGGTTATTAAAATTGCATATATCATTGTAGTGTATCAATTGGTTTTTAATTTATTTAAAATTGATGAATTAATTGAAGATATGGATAACTGGTCTAAAGGAGCAATATATATAACATGTTATTTACCAGTTATTTTATATTCTTTAATTTTTGAAACTTTATTAGACGGACAAACACCAGGAAAACGTGTTTTAAAAATTAAGGTTGTGAAAATTGATGGTTATCAAGCATCACTTGCCGATTTTTTAATTCGATGGTTTTTTAGAATAGTGGATTTGAATATGATGACTGGCGTTGTGGCACTTATAACAATTATTACAAGCCCTAAAAATCAGCGATTAGGTGATATGACAGCAGGAACATCGGTAATTGCGTTAAAAAACAAAGTAAATATTAGTCATACTATTCTAGAAAATTTAAATGATGATTATAAGCCTACATATCCTAATGTTATTAAATTATCTGATAACGATGCACGTATTATAAAAGACACATTTATAACTGCAAAAGTCTCAAAAGACTATCAAACATTAATTAAACTTAGGGAAAAACTGATTGAGGTTGTTGAAATTAAAGAAGTCAAACAAAAAACCGATATGGAATTTATTGATGTTATTTTGAAAGATTATAATTACTATACACAAAATATGTAATGTTTTATACGATAGATATTTTAGGAACTATTGCCTTTGCTATTTCTGGAGTGTTAATAGCAATTAATAAGAAAATGGATTTGTTTGGAATCCTAATTATTGCTTTTGTAACAGCTATAGGTGGTGGTACACTTCGCGATTTGTTAATTGGAGAAACACCAGTAAGTTGGATGAAAGACATTACATATACTTATGTTATAATAGCTTCGTCAGTTTTTGCAATAATTTTTAAAAGCAAGATTAATTATTTAAGAACTTCTTTGTTTTTATTTGATACTATAGGGATTGGGTTGTATACTGTTGTTGGAATTGATAAAGGAGTAAATGCTGAATTACATCCTATTATTTGTATTGCGTTAGGAACTATGACGGCTAGTTTTGGAGGTGTAATTCGAGATATTTTATGTAATGAAGTCCCAGTTATTTTCAGAAAAGAAATTTATGCTACAGCATGTATTCTTGGAGGTATTACATATTTTTTATTAAAAGAACTACCTATAGATAACAATATTGTTTTTGTAATAGCAGGTGTAGTGGTTATTGTAGCAAGATTGTTAGCAGTGAAATTTAAAATAGCACTTCCAGCTATTTATGAAAAATAAAAGCCATACAATTTGTATGGCTTTTAAAATTAGGCTTTTGTATTGCTATTTAATTAGGAATAGGAAATCCCCTATCTCTCATTAAAGCTTCAATTTTTGCATCACGCCCTCTAAATAAACGATATGCTTCAGCTGGATCCATGGAGTTTCTTGGTGCAAATAAATATTTTACTAGTTTCGCAGCTATATCTTTATCATAAAAACCATTTGGAGCTTCTACAAATGCTTCTGAAGCATCAGCAGTTAAAACATCTGCCCACATGTATCCATAATATGCCGTTGCATAGCCTTCACCAGAAAATACGTGTCCAAAATGTGGTGTTCTATGGCGCATTGGTAATTCCTTTGGCATATTTAATTCTGCTAAAGTTACACGTTCAAATTTGTCAATATCAATATCTGTTGGGTCTGCAAGATGTAATTTCATGTCCATCAATGCAGATGCTAAATACTCAGTAGTTCCAAACCCTTGATTGAAAGTAGATGCCTTTTTGATTTTTGCAACTAATGAAGCAGGAATAGGTTCGCCAGTTTTATTATGTACTAAAAATTGATTTATTACTGCATCAGTAGATAGCCAACGTTCTAATAATTGTGATTGAAACTCTGTATAATCACGAACTCCACCATTTAATGTTGGATACTTTACGTTTGATGAAAAGAAGTGTAATGCATGCCCAAATTCATGAAAAAAGGTATTGGCATCATCCCAAGAAATAAGTACAGCTTCTCCAGGAGCAGGTTTTACAAAATTAGAATTGTTTGATGCTAAAACATTTTTTTTACCTTCATAAGATGTGTAGCTTCTATAAGT